>JBAVAV010000196.1:0-12808 GCA_049585895.1 Candidatus Sulfotelmatobacter sp.
CACTTATCTCGCGCGACGCAGGCAAATCCCTCGCCCCCTCCCCATCGCAGTTGAAAGCCAAGCGCGTCGACATAGTAGCCGATGCTGGCGTCCACATTCTTGACGCGAAAGACTGGCATCGCTGAACCGAAGTTGTTCGTTGAGGATTCCGTCACAGCGCCTCCTGCAAGGAGAATACATCGAGAAGACCAGCGGGTGGGCGGCCCGCACTTTCCGTCCCACTTCACGAAAAAAAGCGTGGCCAAGGAAGGAGAGTCCGAAGCCCGAAGCCGGGTTTTACACCGGCGGCCGCGTAATCGCTCCCTGCGACGCCGACGAAACCAGCGCCGCGTACTTGGCGAACACGCCGCTAGCATAGCGCGGCTGCGGTGGCTTCCACTCTTTCATACGCTGGCGAAGGACTTCGTCGCTGACTTCGACTTCCAGCACGCGGTCGTGCACGTCGAAGCGGATGATGTCGCCGTCGCGCACGGCGGCGATGGGTCCCCCCAGCGCGGCTTCGGGCGAAACGTGGCCCGCCATGAGTCCGTGCGTGGCGCCGCTGAAACGGCCGTCGGTCAAAAGCGCGACGGATTCACCCAGTCCCTCGCCGACCAGCGCCCCGGTGACGCTGAGCATCTCCCGCATTCCCGGACCACCTTTAGGCCCTTCATTGCGGATGACGACAACGTCGCCCGCATGAATTCTCTTGCTCGTGACCGCGGCCATAGCTTCTTCTTCGGACTCAAACACGCGTGCCGGCCCGCGCTGTGACAGCCGCTCATGCCCACTAATTTTCGCCACGCAACCCTCGGGAGCGACGTTGCCCTTCAGGATTACAAGGCCTCCGGTTTTCTTCAGTGGCCTCTCAAGGGGAGCAATCACTTCCTGCCCCGTCGTTTCGGTCGCGCTCTCGCTCTCCGCTTTGATCGAGAGCCCGGTGACCGTGGTGGCCGCGGGATGCAGATGATTCCCTCGCAGCAATCGCCTCATCAACAAGCGGACGCCCCCGGCGCGATGCATGTCGGCGGCCACAA
Organism: Candidatus Sulfotelmatobacter sp.; assembly: GCA_049585895.1. GTDB lineage: Bacteria > Acidobacteriota > Terriglobia > Terriglobales > Acidobacteriaceae > Sulfotelmatobacter. The sequence continues at coordinate 1,017 of JBAVAV010000196.1, forward strand.
AGCGTCCGGAAGGTTTGAGATCGGCCAGCAGGGGAGTACGCTCGCTGACAGTTTGAAAATCGTCAATCTGCAACTCCACACCGGCTTCGCGTGCAATGGCGAGCAGGTGCAGCACGGCATTAGTGGAGCCGCCAGTCGCAGCCACGGAAGCAATTGCGTTTTCGAAGGCCTGGCGCGTGAGAATGTCTTTCGGCAGAATTTCCTTTTGAAGCAGATTCATCACAATCTTGCCGCAGTTGAAGGCTACCTGATCTTTCTGCGGGTCCATCGCCGGCACGCTGTTGAAGCCCACCGGTGAAAGCCCGATCATCTCCATTACAGTCGACATGGTGTTCGCCGTGTATTGACCGCCGCAGGCGCCCGCGCCGGGACAAGCCACATTCTCAAGATCCTGCAGTTCCCGGTCGGTGATTCTTCCAGCTGCGTTCGCGCCCACAGCCTCGAACACATCCTGAATGGTAACGTCTTTCCCGCGATAACTGCCGGCCGCGATGGTGCCGCCATAGAGCACCATCCCCGGAAGATTCAGCCGCGCCAGGGCCATGGCGGCCGCGGGAATTGTCTTGTCGCAACCCACTATGCACACGGCGGCGTCAAACATCTGCCCGCGGCACACCAGTTCGATGGAATCGGCGATCAGCTCACGGCTCACCAGCGAGGCGCGCATGCCCTCCGTGCCCATGGTTTCGCCGTCGGAAATCGCGATGGTATTGAATTCCATGGGCGTGCCGCCTGCGGCCCGTATGCCCTCTTTCACCTTGGCCGCTAGGCGGCGCAGGTGAAAGTTGCAGGGCATAGTTTCAATCCAAGTATTGGCCAGTCCGATCAGGGGACGGCTAAGATCGTCGTCCGTAAAGCCAATCGCCTTGAACATGGCGCGAGCGCCCGCGCGGTCGCGCCCATCGGTGATGCCGCGGCTGCGATGCTTGAGGTCCATGATGAAAGACTACAACAAGGGTCGGGAGTCGGGCAGACTGTCCGCGTTACTAAGAAATAGAAGATGCGAGAAAAAAGATACGCACAAAAACGGGGAACCTGCTACTCGGAGGCAGCCCAGAGTCGCCTCTCGCCAGCAGATTCCCCAGTTGCATGACGTTCGCCCATGAATCGTCATGCCGGCCCTGACATACCGAGCAGAACTGAACTTACGCCAATGCGGCGTGCGCGGACGGCCCGGACACGCTCGCCGAGACTGGCCGATGGGGCGAGGCCCACGACCCGTGGTCGCTGTGGTCACGCACACTACTGCCCGAACAGACGTCGGTGACATCCACAATCGCATACCACTCTCGGTAAAGCTGCCCCGCCTGCTTGGGCGTGACATCCATTTGCAGCGTTACATGATAGTGCTGCTCGGCCGCGCTCGCATGGACCGAAGTCAGATCCAGCCCACGCCGCGAAGCCGCGTTCAGAATGCGCATCAACGTCCCCTGCGTATTGCGATAGCGAATGTGAAAAGCTTGCATGGGATTCTCCCCTAACTTAAAGTTGGAAACGCAATCTCCTTCCTCGAATACCATCTCCGAAAGCGCCGCGCCTGCCGGCACCATGGGAAAAACATTGGCCTCGGGATGGCAATCGAACACCAGCAACTCCGGTTCCGGCGAGCGCAGGAATTTCTCGATGAGATCCCCTGTCTCGCTCGCTACCGGATACTCCAGCATGGCACTCTCATTCAGTCGCCAGCCATGAATCTTGTAGGCCTTAGCGATCTCGACAAAGTCCGGATTGTCGCTAAGGTCGGTCTCGGCATAGTTGCGCTGATAAAAAAGCTGCTGCCATTGCCGCACCATGCCCAGATACTTGTTGTCGACGATGACCATCTTGATGGGAAGGCCGAGGCGGTGAACCGTGGCCAGTTCCTGGATGTTCATCTGAAATCCGCCGTCGCCCGAGACGCAGAGCACGCACGTATCGGGCTTGGCCAACTGCACACCAACCGCGGCCGGCAGAGCAAAACCCATCGCTCCCAGCCCGCCTGAGGTGATGAATCCGCGCGGCGAATGCGAGCGATAGCGCTGCGCCGCCCACATCTGGTGCTGGCCTACATCGGCGATCACCACGCTGTTCTCCGGCAGGCGGCTGAAAAGTTCATCCAGAAAACGAATCGTAGGCTGCGCCAGCCCCCGAGGATCGACTTCCGCGCGCTCCGGCCCGCACGCCACTCCACGCCATCCGTTCCAGTCCGGCAACTGGGGGCCGCACGTCTCGCCGGTTTTGCGAACCGCCTGCCCTGAGCTTGTCGAATGGGTGGGGACTTTTCTCAACTCCGCGCGGAATGCCGGAATAGTCTCCGCCAGATCCCCGATCACCGGCAGATCGCAGGGACGCACCCGGCCAAGCTGCGCAGGATCAATCTCGAAATGCACGATGCGCGCGTGCGGTGCAAACCGTGTGGGATCGCCGGTCACGCGATCATCCAACCGCGCCCCGAACACCAGCAGCAAATCGCTTTCGTGCAACGCCATATTGGCTGCGCGCGTCCCGTGCATGCCCACCATGCCGAGGTAATACGGAGATCGCGGCGGGACCGCGCCTAATCCATGCACGGTTGCAAACGTGGGGATGTTCAGGTCGTCGAGCAGCCGCCGCATTTCGGGAATCGCTCCCGAAAGCTTGGCGCCGGCACCCACCAATGCAACCGGCCTGGACGCCTGTTGCAACATCGCCACAACCGTATCGGTAAAGCCATCGTCGGACTTCGCGTAGGCCGGCCGCGCGTGCGGCGTGAACTTCACCGCGCCGGAAAATTCGCGCGTAGCTTTCAGAATGTCGGTAGGAATATCGATCACCACCGGCCCCGGACGTCCGCTGCGCGCCCAGTGGAACCCTTCGGCAACTACGGCGGGCACTTCGTCGAGCGTGCGCACGAGGCGGCTCCACTTGGTCAGCGACAGGGTAATGCCGAAAACGTCGGTCTCCTGAAACGCGTCGGTGCCAATCAGCGGACTGCGCACCTGCCCGGTGAGGCAAACCAACGGAACAGAATCCATCTTGGCATCAGCAATGCCGGTCACCAGATTCGTCGCGCCTGGCCCACTAGTGGCGATGGCCACGCCCACTTTTCCCGTCGCCCGCGCATATCCCTCCGCAGCGAACACCGCGCCCTGCTCATGCCGGGTAAGAATGTGCCGCACGCCGCTGCCTTCCAACGCGTCGTACAACGGCATGATCGCGCCTCCGGGATAGCCGAACACCAGGTCGACGCCCTCGGCGCGCAGGCATTGCAGGACGATGTCGGCCCCTCTAAGCATTCACCACCTGCTTGGTGTCCGCTTTCGGCTCCATCTGCTTCGGCGGGGTGGCCTTGTTCGCGGTCTTCGGCAGCCAGCTCATCATTCCGCGCAACTCCGCACCTACAATCTCTATCGGATGTTGCTTCTCTCTTGCCCGCAGCGCGGCAAAATTGTTGCCGCCGGTCTTGTTCTCTTCGATCCACTCGCGAGCGAACGTACCGTCCTGAATGTCGGCAAGGGTCTTCTTCATCGCGGCCCGCGTGGCATCGCCCACAACCATCTCGCCGCGCGTCAGGTCGCCGTACTCGGCCGTGTTCGAAATCGAATAGCGCATGCGGTCGAGGCCGCCTTCATAGATCAAATCCACGATCAGCTTCATCTCGTGCAGGCACTCAAAGTAAGCAATCTCCGGAGCGTAGCCGGCGTCGACCAGTGTCTCGAACCCTTTCTTGATCAGCGACGTCAGCCCGCCGCACAGCACGGCCTGCTCGCCGAACAGGTCGCTCTCGGTTTCTTCCTTGAACGTGGTCTGCAGAACTCCGGCGCGGGTCGAGCCAATGCCATGTGCATAAGCCAGCGCATATTCATGCGCGCGCTTGCTCGAATCCTGCTGGATGGCAATCAGCGAGGGCACGCCACGCCCTTCGCTGTACACCCGCCGCAGCAGGTGCCCGGGACTCTTGGGCGCGATCATCACCACGTCGACGTCTTCGGGCGGAACGATGGTTTTGAAATGAATGCTGAAGCCGTGCGAGAAGCCTAGAATCTTTCCGGGATGCAGATAGGGCTTGATGTACTGCTCGTAAACCGCAGCTTGGGTCTCGTCGGGCGTGAGTACGTGGATCCAGTCCGCCCGTTTGGCGGCCTCGTCCGGCGCAACTACCACCATGCCATCAGCCCGTGCCTGCTGCACGCTGGCGCGCGCAGGCTCCAGCCCCACAATCACCTTGCAGCCGCTGTCGCGCAGGTTCTGCGCCTGCGCGTGTCCCTGGCTGCCGTAGCCCAGGATGGCAATGGTTTTGCCCTTCAGGGCATTAGGATTGGCATCGCGTTCATAAAAAATAGTAGCCACGGGCGTGCTCCTCTCGCAAATTGCAGACCGACCGGTCGGTCGGTACTGGGTAAGGTATCAAGCACGCAAGGAGCCAGTCAAGTGTATTTCGGATACCGGGGTGACAGCCGTTCCTTTTACCCGTCCTCGGGAGCTTTCTTCCCTTGACGGTGCATTCGCTCTTATTCGAGGGGCAGAGTTTACTATTGACCTCACAGTCGGCCAGTCCCAGTGAACGCGAACAGGAGGGCGATATGGACGAAAAAATTCTGCTGCCGGTCTTCGATGAATTGTTTCAGTTCCTTGAAACGGCAGAGACGCAGAGCGCGGCAATTTTGCAGTTCTTGAAGGCCACAGGAATAGTTACCGAGGAAGACCTGGCCCCGCATCTCGAACAAGCGTCCAAGGCAAGCAGTGTCCGGGGGGTTGCTGCGCGGGCAAGGATAAACCGGTTGCTCTCGGCTGCCGCGAAGTCCCCCGAGAAAGTTGCTGAGAAAGAGCCTGCAAAGCCCGAACCGAAGGACGCCGCCAAGCCTTCAACCCAGGACTCCAACCCCACAGAGACGAATTCCAAACCCGCCGCCGACGCAGCTCCAACCCCAATTCACGAAGCACGGGGAAAAGACACTCAACATCCCAACAAAGCGGCCGACAACGCGAAACCCGCGGGAGATGCCGCGAATAAGAAAGGGCAAGCGGGCACAGACTAGTAGCGGCTGTCCGGCGGGCGTCCTCGCCCGGGCCGTCGATTTCAATCACTTAGCCCGCCGCGGTTTGTGCTCCTGCAGAGTATTCTGCACGAACGTTTTTGTAAAGATTCCCGGTTGGCAATCCTCCGCGCATCCCGGTACCATGTCCCCCGATGGCTCGCGAGACCGCGGTCGACTCCCGGCGGGAAATTCTGCGCACCGCCGCGCGTTTGTTTCAGCAGCGTGGCTATGACGCGACTTCCATGAACGACGTCGCCGCCGCGCTCAAGCTCAGCAAGGGTGGCCTCTACCATCACTTCAAAAGCAAGGACGAAATTCTTTTCGAAATCATGGACCACGCCATGGAGATCACCCAGGAGCGCGTGATCAACGCCGTCAGCGGCATTGCCGATCCCGAAGAGCGGCTGCGGGCGCTCATCCGGCGGCACATCGAAGTCGTGCTCAGCCCGCGCGACCGCGAAATTACCGTGATGCTGCACGAGAACCATCCCTTGCCGCCGTCGCTGCGCAAGCGTATCAACGCCCGCAAGAAAAATTACATACACTTCCTGGAAAACCTGATCGCCGAAGTACAAAAAGAAGCGCAGAAAGAAGCGCACAAGCAAGCGCACAAGCAGGCACAGAAGGGTGAGCCGAAGGACGCCCAGAAGTCGCGCCGGGTCTCGCCGAGGGTGACTCCGCGGGCTGCAGCCTTTGCCTTGCTGGGAATGATCAACTGGATTTATCAGTGGTACAAACCGGAGGGCGAATTGCAGGCGCAGAATTTAGTGCCACAGTTCACCGACTTCGTGTTTGGGGGATTGTTGACGTGACTGTGAATGAGAGGGTGCGGTTCAGCAAGCTGGAAGAGATTGAGAAGACGAGATTGGAAACAGGGAAAGGTTACCACGAGTTTCTCCGCGTGCCGGCCATGAGCGCAGGCATCTACGTTCTGCCCGCCGGAAAGGAAGATCCGCAGCAGCCGCATCACGAAGATGAAATGTATTACGTGGTGCGCGGCCGCGGCCGCTTCACAGCTGGCGGCGCAGACCAGGAGGTCGCGGCGGGAAGCGTGATCTTCGTCGCCGCCAAAGTTGAGCACCACTTCTACAACATATCCGAGGAGTTGGAGGTGGTCGTCTTTTTCGCTCCCGCCGAAAGCTAGACCTACTTCGCCGGCACCCAGTAGATTTCCTCTTTGATGGCGGTCCTTTCCTCGAAGCCGCGGCGTTTCAGGATAGCTTTGCTGTTCGCGATCATGTCGGGATGGCCGCAAAGATAAGCGTGGGTATTGCTGGCGTCGAGTCCCCACTGATCGGCGTACTTGCGCAGCACGTCGTCGGCGCGGCCGATCTCGCCCGGCCAGTCGGCGTGATCCCACGGCCGGCTCACCGTCGGGACATACTCGAACCATGGAACTTCCTGCGCGAAGCGGGTTAACTCGTCGCGGTATCCGAACTCCCAGGGACGGCTGGCGCCGTTCAGCAGGTAGAGCCGGTGGTCGCCGGCGAAGCGGCCCTCCTTCCAATCTTTGTGCAGCGTGCGTACAAAACTCACGAAGGGAGCCACGCCGGTGACGGTCGAAACCAAAAGATGGTTGGTGCGCCCGTTGCCGGTTTCGAGGACAAACCTACCCTTTGCGGCTTTGCGCATCAGGAGCTCATCGCCGGGCTGCAGTTTGTAGAGGCGGGGAGTGAGAGCGCCTTCGGGCACAAGCTCGAAGAAGAATTCAATTTCGCCTTCGCTGGGAGACGAGACGATGGAATAAGGACGCTCGATGCGCTTCTCCGCCTCCTGCACGCCCAGCGTGGCGTACTGGCCGGGCAGAAATTTGAAGTCGCCGCCAGCCTGGATGCGGAACATCCACAGGTCGGGAGCAAAATCCGCGCGTTTGGTGATCCGCGCCCGGTAGAATTTATCGTCGAGAACAGTCATCTTCTATTCTCTTCAGCGCAGCCTTTAGCCCTTGCGTGCGAGGCTTCCAACCGAACGGTCGGTCGGGCAAGAGTTCGACTATCCTAACTTGAGAGCACTGGTTTTGGGAAGCCTGACTCGCAAGCCTATGCGGCAGCCAAACCTGCTGACCGTCATCGTGAAGGAACTGGAGAGGCTCTACGGCGCTTCGGTGCTCTTTGTCGTCTGTTTTTGTGGAGCTTCCGGCGCCTTCAGCCGCTGCAATTCATCCTGTATTTTTTGCCAGTCCTCCGGTTTGCCTTTGGCCGCAATGGGAGCGCTGGAGTCGCCAAAAAATGAGAGGATGTTCGCCCGCAGCTCAGGGCTGACCTGGTCAAAGTTGTGCTGGGCCAACCGGTCGAGCAGGCGGGCGTAAGCCTCATCGGTCAAAATGTACTCGCCGGCGCGTGTATCGCGGCCCGTGTCAAAGTCGGTGTTTGCGAGGTGTAGCGTTTTATCCGCAGTCTCGTGGAGGAGCTTCGTGTAATTCTCCACGGTGCGGTCCACGCTGGCGATGTATAGGTCTTCAGTTTGCTGGGTAGGAATCTTGAAGTCGAGCGCCTTGAACGGTCCTATTTTGGGGACGAATTTAAGAAAGAACGCCAGCACGCGTGTTCCGAAGCCGGGACGGCGATAGCTCTGGCCCCACTCTTTTTGATAATTCGTGCGAGACATGTAATAGCGGAACTCGCGCGCACGGAAATTCGGCGTTTCGGCCACGATTTCCTTGCGACGGGCGATCAGCGCCACACGCGTCATCTCCGGAAGAATCCTGCTTATAGCGCGCCGGAATGTGCCGATGGCGAGATCTTCGTTCGAAACTACATCGCCGAGGGGGACGTTGTAGGTATCCAGAAATGCCCGTTCCAGCACGGGCTTCGAAATCTCGAAGCCGATGAAGTCGTGGTAGCGGTCGGAAGTGTAACGGTTCTTCGCCACCTGCGTGACATCGAAGCCAAACTCCGTGCGGATATGCGCTTTGGGATTGTCGGCGTAGGTCACCTCTTTCCCAAACTTCTTTTGCAGCTTGGGAAACTCGATGGCGACCACCTGATTGATGGTGGGATGCCCGCAGTTGTCGGCAGAATAGTGAGCCAGAGCGCCGAGAGCGAAGGCATATTCGTTGAGGTCCGAAGCTTCCTTGAGCAGGTTGAGGACAAAATCGCCGCTACGCACATAGTGGGTAAGATCGCTGAAGTCTTTATTGCCAAAAGGGTAGTAGCCCATGTCGGGTACCAGCGATCCGCCGTAAGCGAAGGCATGGGCTTTCTTCAAGTCGTCCTCTGTGGCGGCGGGAAAGCGTTTCTTGAGCAGGGGCTGGATCCCATCCTTCCAAAGCACATCTACGATTTCTTCGTGCGTGAGCACGGAGTAAGCCACGCAAGTTTGGACCCCGTATGACTGGACAAGGACCAGCGCCAGACTGAAAAAAATCTCAGCCCTCCGGGAATGGGGAATATTTCTCATTTGCCTATAACCAGCACCACGAAGGTGTCAGGAAGAATCGCGCGGCGGGGATGAGGGTTCTCCGCTGTGGCAGCCCGTGGCGGACCGAAGTTTGCTGTCACGACGTATACGTTGTGCGTCTTGGGATCGAGCGCCAGCGTACGCGCGCCCGGTTGCGTGGGGACGTTTTCCGCCACACTGAATTTGTCGGGAGAGTCTTCCCGAACGACCGTGAGCACGCCTTCCCCGCAAGAAGCAAAAGCAAGGCCGGTTTCGTCGTCGAACGCGGTTGCGTCCACGCCGTCGCCGATGGCGGGGGTAGCCAGAACCTTGCCCGTATCCGCGTTCACCACGGCCATCATTTTGTTATCGCAGCCGACGAACAGGCGGCGGTTCTTACGGTCCAGGGCGAGGCCTGATGGCGATTCGCAAGGCGCCAGCGGCCACTTCGACTTGACCTCGAGCTTGTTCGAGTCAATCGTCACCAGTTCATTCTTGTCTTCGATGTTCACGAATATTTCGCCTTGGCCGTCGCTCGCGGCAAATTCCGGTTTGCCATCGAGCTTGATCGTGCCGGTCACGGTGCCCTTTGCCGCATCGATGACGGAGGAATCATGGCTGCGGCCGTTGAACGTGAACACGCGCTTGCTGGCAGGATCGTAGAGAATCGCGTCGGGATTTTCGCCCACCCTGACTTTGCTGGTGGTGGCAAGAGTCTCGAGGTCAAAAATGCTTACGGTGCCTTCGCGGCCGTTGCTGACGAAGCCGCGGCCGAGTTCAAGCGCGAGCGCGATGCCGTGGACGCCGGGGGTGTCAGCGATGTCGCCGACGGACTTGCCGGAGTCGAGGTCGATTACGGCCACGTGGGTTGCACGGGAAATGAAGAGACGGCGCGTCGAGCTGTCGGCGGTGAGGTAATCCCACCCACCTTCGCCGCCCAATCTGTAAGTGTTCACAATCTTGTACCCCGGACCAGCGGCTGCTAAAGCTGCGGCCGTGAGCAATAGAACTATCGGCATCCCAAGACGGCGCATGAGTTTCACTTCCGGCTGCATGACTCCTCCTGAGAGATTCAGTTTACGCGATTGCAACTTGCATTCATACGCCGGGTGGCGGCGCCGGGGGCAGCGCCTTTGCATCTAACCTCAAGGGGTTGTAACCCCGAAGTAACTTTACCCGACTTCGGACAACTCCCTAAACTTTTATGTAGCTGCCCTTTGTCTTGAAAATATTATGAATTCATCGCCACCGAACCTTCCCGGCACCGGCACTCCCGCGGATCTGCAGCCGGCCAAGGATTATGGGACTCTGGGACCGGGATCGGATGTTGCGCAGACGTACGCGCTATCGACAAAAGATCGGCCTGCCGAAGACCGCAACTCTGAAGCGGGGCAGGTCCGGAATGCGCGATTCTTGCAAACCGGCGCAGTTTTGGCGGGAGTGGGGTTGGCAATTGCTGTCTCCGCGGTCGGTGGCTCGAGCCGGGTTTGGGAAAGACTCAGCGGTATGGTTTCGGCTGGCCGAGGTTCTGAGGTGTCGTCCGGCGTAGTGCCGGAACGTGAACTGGAGCGGGAGAAACCACAGCAACAGGCGGAAGTGCTGCTGGAGAGGGCAGTCAATCGGTCGGATGGAGCCACCGACCAGATCGCGCGGCGGGTGAATGGCTGGCGCGGAAGGTTGAAGTGGGATTCTCAACTCGGCGCGCTTACCACGGCGGCACTAAACTCAAATGATTTAAGCGTCCGCGCGTCGGGCATCGAAGTGCAACTCGCGGCATACGGGCTGGCCAAGGATCAACCGAACGCCGAACTCCTTGTGCAGCAGGCGAACTCTTCCGATCACGTCCGGAAAATCTGGGCTCTGTGGGCTCTGGGTCTGATGGGCAATCGCGGCGTCGAAACCGAACGAGTGGCGCTAGTGCTCGCCGCTCACCTGAAAGATTCCGACGAGGAGTCGCGACGCTGGGCGGTGGAAGGGCTGGCCATGGCGGGAACCACTCAGGCCATCGCACCGCTTCTCAACGCCATGCACAACGATCCGTCGCCGATGGTGCGGGAACGGGCGGCGTGCAGCCTGGCGGAGTCGGGAATGTTCACGCGCGAGCAACGGCTCTCAGCCGTGCCGCAGTTGCTGAATTACTCCGATGATTCGTCGCTGGACGCGCGCACCCACGGTTGGGCATTCCAGGCACTCGGTGATATTACCCAACAGCGCCTGCCCAACGACTCCGCAGCTTGGCGGAGCTGGTACCAAACGTCAGTGGCCAGTGGCCAGTAATCAGTTCCGGCTCCCAGCGCCGTCGCTACAAAATCCCTCACTCGGCCATCTTGGCCACGTGCACGTCAAAGCCAGTCTTGGGCAGAAGCGAAGTGAGCGAGAAGGCTTTGAAGCCATCGCCGCTGGTTTCCGTATGGCGATAGACACCGGGCTCGTTTTCGATGGTTTCTCTGCGGCCGTCCATGTCTTCGAGAAAGGCCTGAGCCTGTCTTGCGGTGACTTCCGCTCCCTTGGCCCGGGAGACTACCGCTTCCGACGCGTAAGAGCGCACCAGCTTGGGCCAGTATTTCTCCAATAGTTCGGTGCTGGCGAAGATGTCGGCCCAAATGACTCGTCCGTTTACCGCCACGACTACCCCGACTGCGTTGCGATCACGCAGTTGTTTGATCAGGCTCTGATAGTTCAGCTCGATGGGCCTGGCGATCTCGTCCACTTTTTCTTTCACTTCTTTGTTTTCCATCACACGAGCATAGGAACTGGTTTGGCCCAGTTCGGCCATCTCGGTCTGGACCGTGGGAGAGGCTGCTTCAACCGTGACCATCTCCGTCGCCTGCTCTTGTTGCTTGCGCACTTCCGCCCAGACTTGGTTCTGATCTTTGTCACCCATGGCTTTGGCCCGTACAGAGGGTTGCGCCATAAGCGTTCCGGCCATCGCCGCCTTTCCCTCGCCACCTCCACCAGCGTACGTTGCCCCTGAGGTGTTGAATTGCTGGCTGGTTGCAACCCAGCGGCCCGGCTCAACGCAGAAGACGCTGAGGTCGACAGGATCGCTCTCCGCAGGCACGATGCGATCTTTGCCGATGACGCGGTCCTGCTTGCCGCCGGTGACAATCTCGCCGGCCAGAAGCAGCAATGGCCGCCTGGAATTATTGATCAGCACGAGGCGATTGACTTGGGCGCCGCCCTGCTGAATCGCCGGCCTGCCATGGCGGCGGATCAGTCCCTGCACATTGCCGTATTCGGTGACTACCACTTCGCCGGAACGCAGCCCCTCGTCCAACGTGAGGAATTCGCCGGTGGGATAAGACTTAGGGGAAACTACGGGAAACACGGTCAAACTGCCATGCCGGATCGGTTCCAGCACCCGGTAGCCGGAGGCCGAAGCGACTTCTCCTGCGTGCGCGGGCTGCATGTCCAGGA
>JBAVAV010000197.1:0-3879 GCA_049585895.1 Candidatus Sulfotelmatobacter sp.
AAGCGCGTCTCCGGCGACCAGATCGCCGCCATTTCAGGTCTGGTGTAGCGCGGGATCATCGCCACCTCGTCAACAGAGCTGCGCTGTAGCAGATCAGGCGATGCTCAACAATTGCGTGCGATTGTGCAATGCTGGGTTTGGCAGCGAATCACGGGGATGGCCATGAAAATGCTGCAGATCGTGCCGCGCGACGGCACCCGCCTGTACGGCGCGATGATCAGGAAGCAGGCCGAAATCCGCCGCTCCGGGCGCGGGACTTTTTCCCGCTCCGGCGCGCGCAAGCGCAGCGCTACGAGGTGGACGCATGTCCGCTACAAGGGGTCGATCAATCTCGAGCCGGCAACGGCGGACGCCGTGACGGCCGAAATCAAGTCGCCCGAGCCGGGCGATGAGGCGCGGCTGCTTTCGTCGTTTCTCGGCTGGCTCGACCGCCACTTCGGCAGCGAGCTGTCATCGGTCAATATTCAATATCAGCACAAGTCTGCCGCCGGCCGCCGCCGTAGAAAATAGGCACGGTTCTCGCCGCCTGGCGCCGAAGTTGCAGCTTCCGGCACCTTTTGGAGTGCCCGCTCCAGCAGACAATCAACTGAACCGTTGCTTGGCCTCTTTCCAGGAGGCGATGCCGCCGCGGTACCAATACACTCTGTCATAACCCATATCGATCGCGCGCAACGCGGCATTGTAACCTGACCAATCTTTGTAGTCGCGGCCGAAGAATATGATCGGTGTGTCGAAATTGCTGCCGGTCAATTTGCTCAAAGCTTGCCAGAGATTGTCCATGGCGGTCTTGTCCATAATGCCGATGCCCGCCGTGGGAAGCCGGTTCGCTGTCGGAATGCTGGTCGTGTGCGGATCGGTGCCGACATCCACCAGGATGATGCCGCCCAGCGTGTTGTGCGCGAATGCGTCCCACAAATCCCAAGTGCCCAATACCTTTGCACCCGCAATGGTCATGGGCGTCGGACCGGTGAGATCCTTCACTGGATCGGCGGGAGGCGGAATGCTGGTTTGGTTGGTCTCACCTGCATAATTGGCGCCTTTTTGCGGCTCCGGTCCGAGGTCTTTCGCCGCCTCCTTGCGTTTTTCCTGAGCCTCTTTTCGTGCGTCCTCCGCGTCCTTTTGCGCCTCCTTCATTTTTTCTAGGGCGTCCTGTGCCTCGGCTTCGGCCTTTTGGGCCTCCAGCTTTGCAGCATCTGCTGCCGCCAGGGCGGCTGCCAGCCGGGTGTTTTGAACTGCCGCGTACACGGCAAAACCTCCCAAGAAGACGATGGCGGCAATGCCGGCGGCGATCGAGACCATTATTCTCCGCCGGCGCCGGTCGTGCTCCGCCCGCCGGATGGCTTCCAGGCGCTGTTGCTCGGCGAGCCGGCTGGATTCCTCGGCGCGCTGGCTGGTATCGAGGAAGCTCATCGCGCCGGCGAAATCACCGCCATAGCGCTCGGCCCACTTGGCGTTCGGCTTGGTCTCGTCTCTCCAGGCAATCAGGGCAGCCAGTTCGCGGCCCTGCAGCAAGGTGCCGTACTGCTCGAAGTCGGATTTGCGCTCCTTGAGCCGGCGCCAATTCTGCGCGGAGCGCGCCTCCTGTTCGAGCCAGCCGGATAATTTACCCCATTGCCGAATGAGGCTTTCATGGCTGATGTCGATGAAAGTGTCTTTGGTCAGTGGCCGGGGATTCGCCGGATCGAGTTCCGGCGTCAGAAAGTTCACGCCGGTCTCGCGGAAGGTATCGACGACCGCGCGGACGGTCGCCTCGTCACCGCCGGCGAGTTCGACCAGTTCGCCGAATTTCCGCGGCCGACGGACGGCCTCGGCAATGGTCGCTCCGGAAATCAAACCGCGAAACACCGGCTCGGCCACGCCGGCGAGTCCCTTGGCGGCCAAACCCTCGAGCAGTTGATCGCCGTGAGCGTTGAGCGCGCCGCGCAGTCCCTCGATCTGCTGGTAATCGAGCAGCCGAAGCACGAGAGGACTGCCGTCCTGCTTGCCTTTGGCACGTTTTTCGCCCGCCTTTAGCCACATCCGGTTGAGGGTGTATTGCAGCAGCGGCAGCTGATCGGCGCGACGACCAAGCTTTTCGAGTTCGTCCGCACCGCCGCTGTCGTCCCAGGATGCAAAGCTTTGCAGGTCGTTGAGCAACTCGTTGACCAGCGGCGGATCGGTCTTGATGCCGCACACCTCGGCCGGGCGAACGATCGCCGCGCGGCATTGATCGCGTGTCATGCGCGGGATCAGCACCAGGCCCCGGCTGATGGTCTCGGCGAGGCCTTCGAGCAGGGCGCATGCTCCGAGATATTCCGAACGCATCGTGATCGTGACGTAAATCGGGTATTCGGTGCTGTGCGCACTTTCGAGCAGGAGCTCGACCAGCGCCTGCGTCACCTCGCGCTTGGCGTAGTCCTGGTAGCGAAACAGTTCTTCGAACTGATCGGCGAGCAGCAACAGGTTGGTTCCAGCCGGCAGATTGCCGTCGCGGCACCACTCGATCACCGAGCGCGGACCGCGCGCCAGGAAGCCGCGCAGCAATTCGATTTCGGAGTCAGAGGCAGGACCATCCCCCTCAATCAGCGCCTTGGCGAGGCTGCCCAATGGATCGTTGCCCGGACGAAAATCCACCACCCGCCAACTCGATCCGGCTTTCGCCATCAACCCGAGCTCGAGCGAATCAAGCAGCCCGGTTTTGACCACCGAGGATTTGCCGGTTCCGGACGAGCCCAGTACCGCAAGGAACCGGGTCGCCGCCAGCCGGTCCACCATTGTGCTGACGAAGTCCTCGCGGCCGAAAAAGAGGTCGCTTTCGTCGTGGCGGAACGAGCGCAGCCCCGGATAGGGCGCGCGGGCGCGGACAGCCACGTTGACGCCGACGTTCACAACTCGAACTCTCTGACGATCTCTCCGACCCGCTCGGGCGATGCGCCATCCTGCCAGTCAATGAGCGTGAAGCCAGCCTCGGCAGCCGGATCCGGTTTCGCAGGCGGCGGGCCGCGCAAAATACCTTTAAGCTGGAAGGGGTGCTGCCGCCGGTTCTGCAGTTTGAGTATGTATCGAATCTGGGCACGCACCCAGGCAAGAGACGATTTTCCATAAACCAGCAGCAGGCTCTTGCAGTCGATCAGATTGGCTTCGAGGTCTTCCCTGACATCGTTGGCAGACGCGGACTCGTCGTTCAACGGCAGGATGGCGTAGCGGTCCTCGGCCTTGAAGCCGCTTAACAGCGTTTGCGCCAGATCCTGGTCGCTGCGGTCCGCGTTGATAAAGATGAAATCACCAGGGGGCGTCTTCTCAACGCGCTTCTCATTAAGTTTGGTCACTGCGGTGCGGATTTCCTTCATAAAGTCCTGCAGACCCATGACTCGAACGTCCGGACCCTGGAGCAATTGCCGATCCCAATTGACCTGCGGCACGTTGGCGGGATTGATATCGGGGTGGCGCCACTGCAGCACCGGAATGCTGCGACGCCGCGCGGCATCGTGCTGAAACTGGGCGTAGCTCTTGGACAGTTCGCCTTCGAGGCGAAGATCTTCCGGCTTGTTGGATCGGACCCGGCCGAGTAACTGCACGAACAGGTTCGCCTGCTCGAGATCCCCCAGAACCGCCTTGGCGAACTTGGATCCGCTTTCCGGATATTCTCCGAGCGGAACCACTTTCACGCCGTAATCCTCAAGGTATGCCGCGACTTTCTGACGTTCATCGTAGACATCGTCGGTGACTTGCGCGAGCAGTACGGCGCCTTTCGGCTCACCAACAACCTCGACGACCGGCGCAGGTTGTCGCGTTTGCCCCTTGCCGTCGCGCTCGACAGCCGGCGGCGGCAGCGGCTCCGACACGGGCGCCGGCTGATCGTGCAGCTCGCGCAGCAGCAAGACCAGATGATGCGCGAGT
>JBAVAV010000198.1:0-8149 GCA_049585895.1 Candidatus Sulfotelmatobacter sp.
ATATTCTCGACGAAGCTCATCAGATCACCGACGCCGCTTTTAACGCTTTGCTCAAGACGCTGGAGGAACCGCCCGAGCACATCGTCTTCATGCTGGCGACCACGCAGCCGGAAGACATTCCGCAGACCATCCGCTCGCGCTGCCAGCATTTCAGCTTCCGCGCCGTGAAGTTCGATGACATCGTCGGCCAGTTGCGCGACCTAATCGGCCGCGAAAAGATCGAGGCCGATGACGACGCGCTCGCGCTGCTGGCCGAGGCTGGCGACGGCTCCATGCGCGATGCGCTTTCGATTCTCGACCAGGCCATCGCTTCTTCGAGCGGCAAGCTCACTGCCGATTCGGTGCGAAATCTGGTGGGCGCGGCACCGGCGCACATTCTCGAAGAGGTGATGCAGGCGGTCGCCCAAGGCAAGAGCGATGAAGTGCTGCGCCAGGTCGATCACCTGATCGGCGAAGGCCACAGCCCGACGCATTTCGCGCGCCAGATGGTGCGCTTCCTGCGCAACGCCACGGTCGCCAAGATCGCGGGCGGGGATTCTTCCCTGCTGCAGATTTCGAGCGAAGAGCGGGAGCGAGCGACACGGGTGGCTGAATTGTTCGGCGAAGAAGATCTGACGCGGCATCTGCAGATCATGCTGCGCACTCACGGCGAGTTGGGATATAAGCAGGAGCAGCGCTTCCACCTCGAACTCGGGCTGCTGAAGATGGCGCACGCGCAACGGTTGCTGCCCATCGAGCAATTGCTGAGCGACGCGGCCGCATCTTCATCTTTATCTTCACCGTCTTCATCTTCATCTTTGCCCGTTGCAGGCACCGGAGCCGGTCGCACTCCTGCGAGACCATCGATTGTAGGGGGAACGTCGGTGAGCGGAACGGGCGATACGCGCCGTGCGGAGGGCGCGCCCTCCGTTCGTCCAAACAATATTTCGCCGTTCGCGGCCGACTCCGCCCGCAAAGGCACTCCGCGGCAGGAAGCTTCGACCGATCCTGTCGATGCGGCCGGACCGCGCATCGTAGCTGCCAGCACTCCCGTGATCATGGGCGCTGCAGCGCCTGCGAATCTGCACGAGAGAGCGCTGGAGCCGGACATCGGTTTGCAGCCGGAACCTCAGCCCCAGCCACAGGTCGAGCTATCTGTCGCGCATTCGCAAGGTGCTTCTGCATCCCACGCGCCTCCTGCACAGATCGACAAGCTGCAGACCGCCGTGCTGCAAGCCCTCGCCGACGGCAACCAACGCATCCTCGTCTCCATGCTTGAGGCCGGTGAGTGGAGCGTGCAGGCCAATGAACTGGTTATCAAAGTTGCGGAATCCCAAACCGTGGTCAATATGTCGCTCGGGCCCGACGCAAAGCGCCTGGCCATCGCTTCAGCCAGCGGAGTCCTGGGCCGCGCGGTAAAGTTGAGAATCGTTTCCGGCGCAACGGTGGAATCGCAGGATGGAAACGGCGGCAGACGCAACGGCGCAGCCGCGACGCCGACGAGCCCCAAGATGGGCGGCCGCAGCCGCGCCGAGCAGGACGCGGTGGTCCAGCGCTTGAGAGAAAAGTTCGGAGCGGAAATTCGTACGGTGATCGATTACAGAGAAAAAAGATGAAGTTTCAAGGTTTCAACGTTTCAAGGTTTCAAAACCAACGCCGCATGATCGAAGCCTTGAAACTTTGCAACCTTGAAACTCTGAAACCTTGAAACGTGAGGTTCTATGGGTGGATTCAACCTGCAAGAGATGATGTCGAAAGCGCAGGCGCAGTATGCGACCCTGCAGAAGAAGATGCAGGAGACGGTGGTGGAAGCCACATCCGGCGGGGGCACGGTCACCGCCAGGATGGATGGCCGCAAGCAACTGCTCAGCCTGCGTATTGATCCCGAAGCCGTGAAATCGGGCGACGTCGAAATGCTGCAGGACATGATCCTGGCGGCGATCAACGAAGCCGCGCGCAAGATCGATGCTCAGATGCAATCTACCGTCGGGGGAATGCTGGGCGGTCTCGGTATGGGCGGGCTCTGAGGAAATTGGGTAATTTGGTAATCGGGTAATTGAGGAAATGTCAACGGAACTGTTGAAGCACGGTTCTCGCGCCGCCGCTGGTTTCATCGTCGGGATATGCCTATGCTTTGGCTCCTCGGCGTATGCACAGGCCCCGTCCCCGGCTGGCAGCGCAGTCCAGAAGGAAGAGCTTGTGACGAATCATGCCAGTGGACCATTTGAGGTTAAACTCGTACCTCAAGACGACAAGTCAGAAGACACCAGCCTCGCCCGGATGTCGATCGACAAGCAGTTCCACGGCGATCTCGAAGCCACGAGCAAGGGCCAGATGTTGAGCGCCAGCACCAGCGTCAAGGGCTCGGCCGGTTACGTTGCGATCGAGAAGGTCAGCGGAACGCTGCAGGGACACAGCGGCAGCTTCGTGCTGCAGCACAGCGGCACCATGAACCGCGGCGCGCCGCAACTTTCGGTCACCGTTGTACCTGATTCCGGCACTGGCCAGCTCGTGGGTCTTACCGGAACGATGGCGATCAAGATCGCTCCCGACGGAAAACATTCGTATGAATTTGAGTACACGCTGCCGTGAGTGGAATTGGATGATTTTGTAATCGGGTCATTTAGCGATTGTTGAACGTGTCCGGCTGCGATTTGGTCATTCGGCCACCGATTTGCGAAGTTTCCTGCTGCTGATTTTAAAAATTACTCCAATTACCCGATTACTAAATTACTCCATTCTCATGTCCAAATTCGCCGAGCCGATGTCGCGGTTGATTGACGAGCTGAAGAAGCTGCCGGGCGTGGGCGCCAAGAGCGCGCAGCGCCTTGCCTTCCACATACTGCGCGCGAGTGACGAGGACGCCGAGGCGCTGGCTACCTCCGTGCGCGACGTCAAGGCCAATTTGCGTCTGTGCTCGGTGTGCAACAACATCACCGACGTCGATCCGTGCGTTTACTGCACCAGCGCGACCCGCAATCAGCGGCAGGTGTGCGTGGTCGAGGAACCCACCAACATTGCCGCCATTGAAAAGACCAAGCACTTCAACGGCGTTTTCCACGTTTTGCACGGCGCCATCTCTCCGCTGCACGGCATCGGCCCGGAGCAGTTGCGCATCGCAAACCTCGTCGCCCGCGTTGACGCCGGTGGTGTCGACGAAGTAATCGTCGCTACCAATCCCACGGTCGAAGGCGAAGCCACGGCGACTTATCTTTCGCAGCAGCTCAAACGCGCCGGCGTGAAAGTCACGCGCATTGCCATGGGAATTCCTGTCGGCAGCGATATCGAGTACACGGACGAGATCACCATGTTGAAGGCCATGGAAGGACGGCGAGAGTTGTAGGCACAGCTGCCGGAGATCCAAGGCGGTGCACTGCTGCACAGTTTCGTGTGCAATTTGTGCAAGACTTTGCTGACGACTCGCAGAGATCGCCTCCAAGGGTGACCAGAGACACTCAACGCTAAGTAATAACACTCCTTCATTCAATCAGTTAGCTGTAATCATCGCCGCATTCTGCCGAACTCTCGCTTGGCACTTGGTTTGCATTTCCGGTGAGGTCTGCTTCCTGGCTCTCCGATCTCCTGATGCGGGGATCGGCGATTTAGGCCGGCTTACAGGAGGCATGCACCGGGCAACCGGATTGGTCCTAACCGACCAGGCAGCCTCGCGCCGGCCGCGCCGCGCTGTGATGTAAACGCATCCAGCGCGACGCTTTGAGAAACCGGGCCAACCAGCCCGGTTTTCTCTTTCCGGCGGGATTCTCCCGCTCCAACCCCGTGGCGCACTTTTCGCGTGCTCTGTCAGCTTTGCAACCCAGTTTCGAGGAATACATTCATTTCTTCTTCTGCCGAGGTCAGACCCTCCGGCAGAGTGCCCTGGTTGTATTCCGCCATGCGGTTCTTCCATTTGAGGAAGTCGGTAATGCTTTGCGGCTCAATGCGTAGTTCCACGCGGCGCAGGCTAGCCAGCAACAGATTCATTTCATAGCGAAAACCGGCTGCCGTGCGCAGGTTCTGGGACGAGGGGTGAACGAGTTCGACACAGCGCCCGCGAATTTCGAGCAATCCCCATCCGGCTGGAAGTTCTTCGCGGCGGATCATGCCGGCAGGAGCCAGATAGAAGCGTTCACTGCCGACTCCGTGCTCTGGCTTGAGGCGAAAAGATTTAGCGCGATCGGCTAGGAAATCTGCGCGCGTGACTTTACACTCGACCAGCACGGAGTGGCAGGCGCGCTTCCAGCCAATGGCGTCGGGCATCTCGCCGCTGGCGCAGGCTTGCTCGGAGAGCACCACGCCGCAGCGATATTGCCGCAGCCAGCGGACAGCTCTTTCGACCAGCTGAGCGTGTGTCATAAGTCGGGCTTCGGGACGCTGAACGCCTACTGCTCCCAGGAAGCAAGAACATTTGTATCTGGATATGCTCTTGCGTGAAAGTGACCGAGTGGCTTCCGGCTGGAGTACCAAGCACTTTAACAAAGAAGATGACCAACATGGTCATGTCTGTTATGATTGCTTGCATGCGTACCGTGAATATCAGCGATCTGAAAGCGCGGCTCAGCGCGCATATCCAAATGGTACGGAAGGGCGAAGAAGTGCTGGTTTGCGACCGTAATAAGCCAGTGGCTCGGATTGTCCCCTGTCTCCCGGAAGACTATCTCGACCACGAACAGGACCTGATTGCCCGCGGTGTTCTCACTCCACCGTTGAAGAAACGGGGGGCGCCGGTCTCGTGGCCGGATCCCCCTGGAAATGTGTCCGATGAGGTAATGGAACGGCTATGGCGGGAAGAACGGACAAACCGGTAGCGCGGCGGCGGCTGGCTTTTTGGGACGCGAGTGCGCTGGTCCCGCTATGTGTCCGCCAGAGCAATACGCCTCAGGCTATCGAACTTTACGCGAATTACGGAATCGTCGTATGGTGGGCGACCGCAGTTGAGATTGCGAGCGCGCTGGCACGACTGGTACGGATGAAGCAACTCAGCGCCGGCGATTGGACGAAGTCTCGCCGGCTGGCCGCAAATCTGGCAGAGGCGTGGTTTGTCATCCAGCCATCGGATGCACTGAAGGCGAAAGCGACGGAACTCGTGCATCGCTACGACTTGCGGGCTGCAGATGCGCTGCAGCTGGCGGCAGCGTTGGTATGGTCTCACGACACGCCGCAGGGTCGCACTTTTTTGACTGGCGATCAAAAACTGCAAGAGGCCGTCGCTCTCAGTGGATTTGACGGGCTACGAATCTAGGCGCCTTATTCTTCATCGGCCTAACCATCACCGGGCGGTGCAGCACAGTTTCCAGCAGGTGCCGCTCGGCGGCGATGGCTTGGGCAGTGAAGCTGCTGGCCGTGTATCCCTCGGCGGCGATTACGATGGCTTGGTTGTTGGCTAGGCGGCTCGAGGTCTTGAGCCGGAATCCGTTGGCGCCGTTCTTGTTCCGGCGCGTGGCGGCTTCGATCTTCGCATTTTCAATCTGAATCCGGCGGATGTGGCCGTCGTGGGATGCATCGCACGCATTGGCCAGGCGCAGAATGGCGGCCAGTTGAATGGTGAGCTCTTGCTCGGCCGGAAGAAGGTCACGCAGCGCTTTGTGCCTTCGCGTGGGTAACGCGCCGCAGTGAAAGCGTGCGACCAGGGCGGCGCGCTGCATATCTTCCGGCTTCCAGCCCAGCGGTGTTCCATGGGCCTTGATCAGTTCGAGCGAGGTTTTATGATGGCCTTTGTTCCCCATCGACTTGCCCACATCGTGCAACAAAGCGGCAGCGAGGAGGCTGGAACGCGCGCCGGCATTCTTGCCGTCCGCCGTGCTGTTGTTCGATCCGAGAGTTGATCGGAGCAGGCCCGCGGCCAAAAGGCCATCGTGCAATTGGAGCGCTAGAGGAGCAACCCGTTCGGAGTGGGCGAAATCGGGATCGAGCGCGTTGGCCCAGAGCTTCATCCGGCGCGTGGCCAGAGTTTGAATCTGCTTGCCTTGCGGCAGCGCCGCACGCCAGACAGACCAGAGCGCCTCCGGGCCGGTCATCGCCGCGCGATAGCTTGCGATGCGCTCGTTCCGCTCTGCGAGAATTTTCTCGCGCCAGCGGAGGCGAGAATCCGCGTCGGGAAAAATCTGAGCCGAGACGGCCGTCGCCCACAGGACGTCGAGATCGTGCACTTCACCGAGCAAATCCTGCATTTTTTTCAGATCGCGGTTCCACGCCTGGTGCTCGGCAGGAAGGAAATTTTCCACGATGTAGCGGAAGCGTTTGATGCCGATGCGCAGGCTGTGCAGCGCGGTCTGAGATCGATGACGCAGAGCAAGCTGGTGCAGGTGGCGGCCCTCTGTCCAGCGCTCCAGCGCCAGGTGCTTGAACAGCGCGCTGCCCGGCCGGATGCGCCCTGCCCGCTGCGGCAGTGACTTCGCCCACTGCCTCCATTGCTTACGGTCAAATTCTTCGAGGGCGGCGAGAGCCTCGAGTTTTTGCTCTGCTTCACGGCGGGCGAGGATTTGCAGCAGGGCGTGGGCAGCGGGATCGCGAGGGTCGTAGTTCTGACCTTCATTCCTGTCTTCCGCGGCTGGGGTATGTCCGATGTTCCCGGAATCTTGCGCCGATTGCGGCCACGCGGGCGAGGGCGCCCGCGCCACACTTATCTTTGTCCCACTTGGTCCCGCCTTCCCTTCTGCGGGATGCAGCTTTTCGATCCACTCGATCATGACGTGCACGTCGCGTAGCGCGCCCAGGCGTTGAAACAGGCGCTTCCCTGTCTTCTTCATGGCTTTCCAGTCGGGATCGGGATCCATGGCAATCAGGCCGTCGGCCATCGAGCGGCAGCGGCGCAAGGAAACGCGCAAGTCGTGGACCGGGTCGGAGGCAAAATCGGCGCGAACGCGGTCGCATTCGTCGAGGACGCGCAACATCCAATAGCGCAAACCTGTGACTTTCCTGGCGCTCTTCGTGCTGCTGCTGGCTGGGGGCAAGGAACTCCTCAACTCGATCGACTGAAGAGTATCATTTTCGGCTGCGGAAGGCCTCCAGACACCCAGCCCGGTTGCTACTTCCCCGCTGGTACAGGTAGGACACCCGCCCTTTCGTCCATTACCTCCGTAATGTGCGGTGACTTACCGAGTTGTCTTAACCTTGTGGCGTACTACTGCCAACAACCGCGGCCTAGGAGCTCGGTATCACTACTACCATCTCATCTCACGAGAATCGCGCGACGCAAGCACGCGCCTTCGTGCACAGCTTGAACATCCTAATTAAGTATGCGCGGATGTACGGGTTTGAGCACAAACGGACCGAAGGACAGTTCGAGACCGCCTGGAACGAGTTGCAGCAGGGACTGCCCAGCGGCGGAGACAGCGGGTTTCTGCTGGGTGTCTCCGACAACAAGCTGCTGCTGGATGGCATTCCACTGGAGGCAGGGCAGTCGGAACGCAGCTTTGCTCAACTGCTGACCACGGCCGGACTGGCCAGCCTGCATTTTTCCAAAGACGTGACGGTGGAAGACTTCACGCTTCTGGTGCGCGCCTTCACCATTGCCGGATCGAAGGCGCAGGACGTGTCAAAGCAAATCAAGGAAGCGCTGGGCGCGGGCAAGCAGGGCGCCGCCAGCACCATCAAGATCAATGAAGTGAAGTTTGTGGCGGCCGATCCCCTGACCGGCGATGTAAGCGTGGCGGCGCAGATCGCCGCGCAAACCCTGGGGCCGGAATTCAAGCAGTGGTTGAACGATCCGCAAAAGCTGTTGCAATTGATCGCCGCGGCTGAGGGCGCCAACGCAGCCGGCGCCGGTGCGGGCGGCACAGGAGTGCCGATGGTTCCGCTGGGCAGCGTGCCCAACGCCGCACCAGGCTCCGGGGGCACCGGAGCCGCCGGTGGCGGCGCCGCGACCGGAACGGCTCCAGCATGGACTGGCGGCGTGGTTCCGCTGCAGGAAGCGGAAGTAATTCAAGCCATCCGACTGCTCACCCGGTTCGGGAAGGTGCAGGAAGCTCCGGATGTTCGCCCCGAAGATCTGCAAAAGGAACTGAGCGAGACCGATCCCAATACCCGGCTGAATCTGCAACAGTTGCTGGGAAGCCTGGCGGCGCAGGCGACCGCGCAGCAGCAGGACGATACGCCGCTGTTGATGAAGGCCGCCGAGCACATGGCGATCCGCTTCGCCCTGGAGCGTTACCAGAAGGGCGAAATCAAGGTC
>JBAVAV010000199.1:0-4136 GCA_049585895.1 Candidatus Sulfotelmatobacter sp.
GGCCTGGGAAGGGCGTGGCGATGAAAGGGATCCTTCGACTGCGGGGCAACGTCGCTTCGCGAAGTTGCCCCTCCGCTCAGGATGACAGTGCTGTGGCCGATGACAGGAGTGGAGTGGATTACTTTCAAGATCTTTGTCCTTGCGGCAGTGCGGGATTCTTTTCCAGGCGGGCGATCTCGGCCATGAGAGTGGCGGCTTCGTCCTGCAGAGAAGCTTTCAGGGATTGATAGTCGGCGTCGGGAACCTTGCCCGCTTTGTATTCGAAGTTGAGGTCGCGTAGGTTCTCGTAGACCATTTCCTTGCGCTCGCGCAAAAACGAGACGCGGGTTTTCTCCGGGCCGAGATAGAGCTTGCCTGGGAGATAGAAAACATAAAAGAGAGCGGCGACAGTGGCCAGCGCGCAGACGGCGAAGGCTAGAGTCATAGGTCGGTCTCCTTGCGGGCCTGATCGCGAAACTTTTCGAGTTCGGCGCAGCGGGCGGGGCGCAGACCGTCCGCGATAGCGGGAGCGGGGCGGTTTTTCCAGGTGCGGACGACGAAGATTACGATGCCAAATCCCGCGATCAGCGCGGCGAAGGGCATGATCCAGGCGGCGCGGTTGACCGCGCCGGTAGTGGGCGGCGCGGCCAGAACGGTGGGACCATACTTCTGGACGAAGGCCTGCTCGACCAGGCTGTCGCTGTCGCCACGGTCGACGGCTGTCATGAGTTCGTTGCGCATGCCGTCGGAATCGGGACAGCCAACGTGGTTACATTCCAGAAGAATCTGGTTGCAGCTGCAGACGCACATGAGCTGATGACCGAGCTCGCTGAAGCGGGCGGCGGGGTCTGCGGCGCCGACGAGGGCGAAGAGAACCATGCTCAGCAGGATGCAGTGCAGGGTGCGCCGGATATTACTTAGCTTCGCCATTGACCTTCGCTCGAAGACCTGTGCCTTCCTTCCGCAGACAGCGTTGCAGCTTTTCTTACGCCCTTCCGGGGCTGGCTCCCCTTCGCTCTTTCGTCCCACGGCTTGCGCCGTGGGCTGCATTCTTGCGCCGCTTCGCGGCTACAGAGATTCAACTTCAATCTCCCGTTACTGCTGGAGCGGTGTGCTCTACCAACTTTACCTTGGGCACGGGGACACGGACCGGCGCTGGCGCGTTCGGAATCAGGGCCAGAATCGTGCCGCCGAGGATGATCCACACACCGATCCAGATCCAGATCACCAGCGGGTTCAGGTGGGCTTTGATGATCGGCAGTCCCTTCTCGTTCTGCCCTTCATAGACCAGGTAAAGATCCTCTTTGAAAGAGGACCGAATATCCGGCTTGGTCGACGCCTGGCGGCTGGCCTTGTAGAACTCGCGTACGGGCGTCATGGTGTCGATTTTCTTATCGCCCTCGTAGACATCAAGGACTGCCCATTCGCTGCCCTTGTTGGGACTGTCATCCTGCGTGAACGAGCGGCAGATGAGCGTGTAGCTGCCGATGTTCATCTTGTCGCCGTAGGCCATTGCCTGCTCTTTGTCCTGATTGAAAGCGGAGCCGGCGAGGCCAAGGATAATGACCACCACGCCGAAGTGCACGATGTATCCGCCATAGCGGCGCGTGTTGCGATGGGTTAGTTGGACCATGGAGGCGAACATGCCCTGGCCCGTGTGTTTGGAGATGACGCGACCGCCGCGGTAGAACTCGGAGGCTACGGTGAGCGTCACCAGCACGGAGAGCGCGATCGCCATCAGGGAATAGAGATAAGAAATGTCCTTCCAGGGTTTAAGGCCGAAGGCCGCGCCCCAACTTTCGGGGGTGAGCATGAGAACGACGGCGACGGCGACCGCTCCGACCATCGGCCACAGAAAGTTGCGCTGCAGACTTTCGAGAGACGTCTTTCGCCAGGCGAGCAGCGGGCCGACCGCGGTGAGCAGCAATAGCAGCAGCGCCACCGGCACGGCAACCCGGTTATAGAAGGGCGCGCCGACCGTGACTTGATTGCCCTGGAGCAATTCGGAAATCTTCGGGAACCACGTGCCCCACAGCACGGTGAAGCAGAGCAGCACGAACAGCAGATTGTTGAACAGAAAACTGGACTCGCGCGAAACCAGCGATTCAAGTTTGTGCTCGCTGCGCAGGTGATCTTTGTTCTTGAAAAAGAAAAAGACGAAGACGGCGAACGTGATGGCCAGGAACCAGGCAAACCACTTGCCGATGTCAGACTGCGCGAAGGCATGCACCGAGCTGATCATGCCGCTGCGCGTGAGGAAGGTTCCCAGAATCGCCAGCCAGAAAGTGAAAAAGACCAGCCACATGTTCCATACTTTCAGCATGCCGCGCTTTTCCTGCATCATGACGGAATGCAGGAACGCGGTGCCGACCAGCCAGGGCATGAATGAGGCGTTCTCCACGGGATCCCATCCCCAGTAGCCGCCCCAGCCCAGCACGGAGTAAGCCCAGTGGGCGCCGAGGAAAATGCCGCAAGTGAGGAAGCCCCAGGTGACCATGGTCCAGCGGCGGGTGATGTGGATCCATTTTTCGCCGGGATACCGCATGATCAGCGCACCAAGAGCGAATGCGAAGGGGACGGTGAACCCAACGTAACCGAGATAGAGCATGGGCGGATGGATCACCATCTCGGGATACTGCAAGAGCGGATTAAGGCCGTTGCCGTCAGGGGGAAGATTACCTTCCATAATGGCGAAGGGATGCGCGGCAAAATTGAGGAGCGACAAGAAGAAAATCTGCACGCCCGCGAGAACGACGGAAGCGTAGGCAAACAGGCGCGGGTCAGTTTTGTAGCGCAACCGCAGCACGAAACCGTAGGCAGCGAGCAGCAGCGACCAGAACAGCAGCGAGCCTTCCTGTCCGGACCAGAGCACGGCAAACTTGTACGGGCCGGGCAGGTCGCGGTTGCTGTGATGAAAGATGTATGCGTTGGTGAAGTCATTGTTGAAGGCGGAGATCACCAGAACGACGGCGGCGAGCAGGACTGCAATGAAAGTGGCGATGCCGGCGCGGCGGGCGGACTCACCCACACGTCCCAGGCCGGCGTGCTGGAAGATCAGAGAGATCAGCCCGGCGAGGAAACAATACACGCTCAGCGCGAGAGCGAGTATGAGTAACCAACTGCCGATTAGCGCCATGTGGGGGAACCCCGAGCTATTTTTTCAGAAACCCACGCGCGAGGCAACGGAAAGCGCGACCCGGCGATGCAGAAACGGCGCGCCATTAATCTGAACGGCAGGTCGATCGGCGCAAGTGTACAACAAAGTGGACGAATGCGGCGGCTCGCAAAGCGGCAAGCCTGCAGAACGGCGGCGGGTACTAAGCCTCCATACCGGCTGTAGATTCCAGCCGGTGCGGCGCAACTAACTAAGGAGGGAGCCCCTATGCGCTCTGCTGATGATAGCGCTGCCTCACCTCTTGTTCAGCGACTGCCCAGTCTTCCTTCTCGTGCCCCGAAGAGCGTCCTCGTTGCTCGTAGAGTTCATATGCGCGGCGGCGGATTTCGTCTTCCACGTTGATGGGGACCACGCTGGCCCGTGGTTCCGCTTTCTTCGGATCGAACTTCCTGGGCTCCGCACTTACTTTGGAAGGCGCCGTTTCCGCGACTGTTTTCCCGTCGGGGACGAGGGCAGGAGCGGTGGCCGTAACCTGATCCTTGCCCCCCTCAGGTTTGCTGCCGGAAATGGATTTGGTTCTTGCCATATGCGAATACTCCTTACAGATGCCTCGATTTAAGAATGAATTGAGTTGTTCCGCGAATCACGTACACCTCGCCCTGCTAGGAAGAGGACTGCTGATAATTTCTTTGACAGTTATTGGTAGATTATAAACCGATGGAGGCTGTGGAAACTGACGTGTACAAGAAAAACTGTTTGGAAGCGTAGCGCTTACAAAGGGACCTGGTGGGAAGCTCTGCGACGAACTGAAGCTGTGTCCCCATCCGAAATCAGGAGAGTATCGATCGCATGGCAGGAAAAGTTGCTTGGGAAGGCTTTGTTATAATCGGACCCCTACCCGGGGCGCTATCGTCTAGGGGTTAGGACGGAAGATTCTCAATCTTCAAACCCGGGTTCGATTCCCGGTAGCGCTACCAACTCTGGGCCCCTACACCTGATTTTCCTATACTTCGGCGAGCTCGTCTATTTCTGGATTCTCTAC
>JBAVAV010000200.1:0-6263 GCA_049585895.1 Candidatus Sulfotelmatobacter sp.
AGCCGAAGCCCGATAGCCGAAGCCCGAAGCCTGAAGCCTGAAGCCCGATTCATCCCGCTTCCATTTCCTCCGCGCGATGACTTTCCTCTGACAATTTCCTCAACGACAGTCTCTCCCGATGCGCCAGCGCCAGCCCCACCGGCACGACGGCGGCAAACGTCACCAGCCACAGCAGAATCCCGCAACTGGCCGCCATTTCAGGGGGCACGTCAAATACGCTCGATAGAGCCGCAATCGTGGCCATCTGCGACCCTCCACCCACTGCCGGCAACTGCAGCATCGAGCCCACCATGCTTGATCCCATCAGAATCAGAATCTGCGCCACGGGAATCTCGAGCGCGTCCACGCCGTAGGAGTGCGTCACTTCCTTGTACGCCAGCGCGATGATGTACCACATCCCAACAGAAACCAGAGAGAGCCAAAGCATCGCGAGCGGCCCGTGAATCGTATCCAGCCCCAGACCAAACTCGCGCACCTTCTGCCCCAGTTTGTGGGCAAAAGCTGCGGAGACACGGTCGAATCGTTCTTCCACCCAACCCGCGACAGTTTCGCCGCTGCGCCGGATCACCACTGCGCCAACCGCCATCAGCAGCACTAGCCCAATCAGCACGAACCCCGCCTCGCGGAAGCGCACATAGTACTCGGGATGCGGAATCGCCGGCAGCGCGCTCGGCAGAAAGATCGCCAGGACCATCAGCACCGTGAACGCCCCCACATCAAAAATGCGTTCCACCGCCCACACCGCCAGTTGCGAAGAAAAGGGGAGATTGGTGCGGCGCGCAATCAGGTAAGGACGGATAAACTCTCCCGCACGCCCCAGCAGCGCCAGCCCAGTGAACCCGATCAGAGTCGGCGACACCAGTTCCATGGTGGTCGCTTTCGGCCGCACCGGCTGCAGAAAAATCTTCCAGCGCACCGCCCGCAGCCCATAGGCGACGTAGATCCATCCGACCGCGCGCAGGACGCGAAGCTTCTTGATGCGGTGGGTCTGGCTCCAGAAGGTTCCCCAATCAAAGCTCTGCCAGTGCCGGTATTGCAGATAAACCAGAACGGCCAGGATGAGGAACACCACGGCGCTGGCCACAATGCGCTTTTTGTCCATGAAAGGGGTCGCGGGAAACGGCATCCCCAAGGTAAATGACGCTGCGCGCATGGTCAAACCAGTAAGGTCAGAGCGTTGGATGCAAAGGTGGGAGACTCGAAAATGCGTGCAGCAAGGGGAAGGCCCCGCTTTAGCGCCCCAAGCCGCGACCTTCTAATCGCTCGCGGGCCCCGACCTCGACTTGGCCTGAGCTTGAGCGACCGCACTCTTTGGCTTGGCGGAGGGCTTGGCAGGTGGCTTGGCAGGCGCGGAGTGCGTCCCGGAATTCGCTTTCTTTGCCCTAGGGTTCTCTGCCGCAGGTGCCGCGGAGGCAGCCGCACTCTTCTGCGCTATCTTCTTCTTGTTGAAATCGCGAACGATGCGCGCCACATAGGCCTTCGTCTCGTAGTACGGAGGCACGCCGCCAAACTGCTGCACACGTTGTGGTCCGGCGTTGTACGCTGCCAGGGCCTTCACCAGATCAAAGTTGTAGAGTTCCAACAGTTCGCGCAGATATTTTGTTCCGCCCTCGACATTGGCTTGCGGATCAAACGCATTAGGAACGCCCAATTTCGTTGCCGTTCCCGGCATCAACTGCATTAAGCCCTGCGCTCCCTTGGGCGACACAGCCCGCACATTGAACCCGCTCTCCGCCTTGATCACGGAGTTCACCAGGTCGGGATCCAGCCGGTAGCGATCGCTGGACACGTTCACCAACTGATTCAAATCCTCCGCGCTGATTTGAGCCGGACCTGTGCGCGCCGAAAGCGGGGAACTGGAAGCCGGATTTCCGGAAGCCGGAAGCCGGAAGCCCGAAGCCTGACTTTCCGGAGGCTGCTCTTCCGGCGCCGCTTCAAAATGATCAATCTCTTCGGTCGGGATGTCGACGTAGCTGGCTCCATCCGCGCTCACATACAGCCGCGTCATTGAGCCAATCACCGCCCGCCGCTCGTGCCGGATGGCAAATCCATTTCGCAACACCGCAGATTCCGCTGCCGGGCAGGGAACCGCCGACACTACCGCTAGCGCGATTACCCCCAGCCGCAGCCGCCATTGTGCAAATTGTCTCATTGGTTCCTGTAAACAGGTAACAACTAACTATTTCCCTCAGCCAACTTTTGGCTGGCTACTGCCCACTGAGGACTGCATTCACTGCCGCCGCCACCCCGCACTGGTCATTGCCCAGGGTTACGGACCATCCCCGCCCGCGCAACTCCGCGCAGGCATTCCCCATGATAACCGGAGACCCGGCGAACTCAAGCATTTCCACATCGTTGTGGTTGTCACCGATGGCCATGACCTCTTCTCGCCGAAACCCGCGATAGGCGGCCCATCGCTCGAGCGCGTGGCCCTTCGAGCAACCTGCATTCAGCACATCGATCATCGCTAAATCGCGCGCCGGATACTCCGTGCGCAGCACCGTAACCTGCCCATCCATCCCGCAACCTTCCAGCGCCTGCAAAGCTTCCTTCATCCGCGCCATCGAACCGCAAAACATTGCCTGCACGGGATCAGTCACCAGCGCTCGCTCGATCGGCGCCACGAACTCGATGTAGGCCATATTCTTTTCCAGCCAGCGCCGGATGCTGGCAGTCAGATCGTCCAGATGCTCCAGCACGATCGCGCCTCTCGACTCTTTATCAAACGTCACAACGGTGTGCCCGCGGAATTCTTGCATCGCCTCGCACAACCTCCGGCAAGTCTCTCGCGGCATCAGGTCACGATGAAACGTCTCTCCCGCCAGCGACCGCGTCACCGCCCCGTTCGAGCTGATCATCCACAAATCAAACCCCAGTTGCTGCGCAATCGGCAGGGCAAACGTGTGGCGCCTCCCGGTAACGAGCACAATCTCGATCCCGGCCGCGTGCGCCCGCCGCAGCGCGTCCAGGTCGCCCTCGGAAATCTGAAATTGTGGATTCAGCAGCGTGCCGTCGATATCGGTCGCCAGCAGCCGGATGGAATCGGGCTTCGGCTTTCGGTTTTCAAGCTTCGGTAAAGAATTCTCAGAAACTTTCACGTTTTCATTGTGACATACGTCACCGCGGCGCAGGCTTCAGGGCTGGAATTCTTGCCGAGCTTCGTGACTTGTCTTTCCTGAAGCCTCACGTCTGCACGCTGACGCCGGACTGTCTCGCCTCGACCAGAAATCTGCCGTCTGGCCGCTTGATCACGACATCTCCGAATCCCGCCCGCTGCAAGGCCAGCCTCAATCCCCGCTCCGTCTGGAAGGACTCTATACGTCCATTCGGAAAAGGCACAACTCTCCCGCTCACGTGAAACATCAGCCCATTGGCCAGCACATATAGCCGGTAGAGGGTTGGAATTGGACGGGGCATGGCGGTCCGCAGTTCGCTCAGGGTGAACCTCACGTCGTGGAGACTCATGAACAACAGCCCGCCCGGCGGCAACACCCGCCGGACTTCCGCCAGAACCCGTGGAATATCCGTGTAAGGCATCGCCAAGCTGGAAATGACCCGGTCGAAGGTTGCCGCGGCGAAGGGAAGGCGCTCTGCCCGGCAACACAGAAATTCTCGCTGCGGATACGTTTGTTTCGCGACTTGAAGTGAGGCGTACCGAAGGTCGACCCCAAGCAGCCAGTCGCCGGCACTTAACCGCGCGAGGGCCGGAAGTTTGCCTACTCCGCAGCCTACATCCAGAACCCGCATCGCTCCCCCTCGGAATCGGGCCTCGAGGTCCTGGCGGTCAGGTTTCGGCGAAGAACTCTCAATACGGTTCACTTTTTCATTGTGCCACACTTCACTGCAGGCTTGGGCCGCACGCTTCTGTTTTTGGCTGACGGTGCTAGGGATTTCCATACGCCCGTGACAGACATCACGGCATGGGCTATATTCCCCACACGATGGGATCGTTCCTCTTCTTCTTCGCTTCCTGGTGGGGACTCATCCTCCAGGCTATAGCCATTGTCCACTTCATTCGCCGCCGCCCGGAAACTTACTGGCTCTTCATCATCCTCATCGGCGGATGGCTCGGCGCTCTCGTTTACATCGCCGTGGAAGTTATCCCTGACGCCGGCTTGCTGCGTACCGAGTTTCAGGCTTTCCCCCGCCGCCGCCGCATCCGCGAACTGGAGCGCGCCATCCTCGACAATCCTTCCGCCGGCAACTACGAAGAACTGGGATTGCTCTATCTTGACGACGGCAATTCCGCGCGCGCCCGCGCCTGCTACGACCAGGCCATCGCCGCACGCACCGACTCCCCCGATCCTTTCTATCGCCGTGGCGTCGCAGAAGTTGCCCTCGGAGATTTTGCCGCCGCTGTCCCCGACCTCGAACATGCCGTCTCCGCCGATCCCGCGTTCGACTTCCACCGCGCCATCGGCCTGCTCGCCCACGCGTACGCTCAAACCGGTCAGCCCGAAAAGGCCGACGCCCTGTTCCAGCAAGCCACCAAGGTCTCAACCATCTCCGAGACCTACTACAATTACGCGCTCTTCCTCCATTCCCAGGGCCGCAATGAAGAAGCCCGCGAGTGGGCGCAGAAAATCCTGGACAAGCGTCCCACCATGCCCGCCTATCAGCGCCGCCGCGAACGCTCCTGGTTCCGCAAAGCTCAAACCCTCCTTCTCCGCCTGCGAATTTGACGAGCCCGAAAGCCGAAGCCTGAAGCCGGAGCCTGAAGCCTGAAGCCCGAAGCCTGAAGTCCGCTCCCAAGTGCTAATCTGTCAACGATGTCGCACCTTACCCACCTCGAATGCACTCGCTGCGGCGAACACTATCCTGCCGATCGTCCCCAAACCGTCTGCCTCAAAGATGGCGGCATTCTCTACGCGCGTTACGATCTCGCCGCGATCAAGCGGACGTTCTCTCCGGCTCGCATCGCCGGACGCGCCTCCACCATGTGGCGTTACGACGCCGTCCTTCCTGAAGCGAATCCGGTTTCGCTGGGCGAAGGGTTCACGCCCATGCTACCCAGCCGCGAATATCCCAACGTCTTTATCAAGGACGAAGGCCTCAATCCCACCGGTTCGTTCAAGGCCCGCGGACTCTCGGCCGCCGTGACCATGGCTCGCCACTTCGGACTTAAGAAACTCGCCATTCCTTCGGCCGGCAACGCGGCCAGCGCTCTCGCAGCCTACGCTGCCGCAGCCGGTCTCGAAGCTCACATCTTCATGCCGCGAGATGTTCCTCTCGCCAACCGTGTCGAATGCGACTATTACGGCGCGCGCGTCACACTGGTCGGCGGCCTCATCTCCGACTGCGCCCGCAAAGTCACTGAGCTCAAGAACGAAACAGGCTGGGAAAAAGACGGGTGGTTCGACGTTTCCACCGCCAAAGAGCCTTACCGCGTTGAAGGCAAGAAGACCATGGGCTACGAAGTCGCCGAACAACTCGGCTGGAAAATTCCTCAAGGCATCATCTATCCCACAGGCGGAGGCGTTGGCCTGCTCGGTATGTGGAAGGCCTTCGATGAAATGGAACAACTGGGCTGGCTTGGCCAAGAGCGCTCGAGGATGATCACCGTGCAGTCATCCGGATGCGCTCCAATCGTTAAAGCATGGGATGAAGGCAGATCCGCTTCCGAAATGTGGCCTAACGCATCGACGCTCGCTGCCGGCCTGCGCGTTCCAAAACCTTATGGCGACTACCTGATTCTCGACATCCTAAAAAAATCTCAGGGCACAGCCATTGCGGTTACAGACGACGAAATTCTCGACGCCACGCGCCACTGGGCGAAAGTTGAAGGCATCTTCGCCGCGCCCGAAGGCGCAGCCTCACTGGCGGCCTACCGCAAGCTCCGCGCGAATGGATTCTTCAAACCAGATGACACGGTAGTCCTCTTCAACACGGGCAGCGGCCTGAAATATCTGGACGTGCTGGATGCGAATGTGGAGCGGGGTTCGTCCGCGAAACCCGCCGCCCGCCAAATCGGCGGAATTATCGGCCCATACTGATCTCGGCGTTCTCTGCGGCCGTTCTCCGCGAACTCTGCGATTCCGGTTCAGCCAGTGCCAACTGCGCCCTCTATGGTTAAATGAAAGCTCCGCATGACGACACGCCTCTACTACCACGACTCTTTCCTCTACGACTTCGACGCCGAAGTGAGCGCAATCGTGGAAAGCCCGCGCCCGGCACTGATTCTCGACCGCTCCGCGTTTTATCCCACCAGCGGAGGACAGATCTCCGACACCGGCTGGATCGCCGCCGCAGTTTCTGGAGACGGC
>JBAVAV010000201.1:0-3121 GCA_049585895.1 Candidatus Sulfotelmatobacter sp.
GAGTTATGTTGCGCGGAAACCTTAAAGCGGCTTCGGGCTTCGGGCTTCCGGCTTCCGGGATATGGCTTCCGTGCTCGGCGGAGTTAAGTCTACAATGAGGTCCGAGGTTGCCAGGAACGGGCGGAAATCATAGAGGGAAGATTTCACAGGAAATCATACACAGGAAATCATACACAGGAAATCATTCACACATTCACAGGAGAAAATCATGCAACGCAAGGCCAGCGCAGTGTGGAAGGGCGGACTCAAAGATGGGAAGGGAACGGTTTCGTCGGCGAGCGGAGTGCTGAAGGAGACTCCGTATTCGTTTACGACAAGGTTTGAGAATGCGCCGGGGACAAATCCGGAAGAATTGATCGCGGCTGCGCACGCGGGCTGTTTTACCATGGCGCTTTCGGGACAGTTGGGCGGGGCGAAACTTACAGCCGACAGCCTCAGTACCAGTGTGACGGTGACGATGGAGAAACTGGATGCAGGCTGGACGATCACTGAGAGCCATATCGATGTGGTGGGGAAAGTACCGGGCGCAGATGCAGCCACATTTCAGAAGTGCGCGGAGGCGGCGGAGAAGGGATGTCCGGTGTCGAGAGTGTTGAACGCGAAGATTACGATGAGCGCGAAGCTGGAGTAGAAGAAGGCGGCCTCCGGCGTCGGACCTTGGGCTTCCAACATGAAGAGCGGCGTCCGGCTTCCGGTCGGCGCCTGGTTTGACAGGTAAGGGACGGGCTGTAAAATGGAAAGGCAAGCCTTCCTGACGGCGGCCTTAGGGCCGCCGCTGCAGTTGAAAGTCCACTAGCCATCGTGGCGGAATTGGCAGACGCGCATGGTTCAGGTCCATGTACCGGCAACGGTGTGGGGGTTCGAGTCCCTTCGATGGCACCATAGAATTGTGAGCGTGAGGCGGGGGTTCCGAGATTGCTTTCGGGTTTCTACCCGCCAGCAACCCCTGGGGCCGATAGGAATTCCCTCCTCGCAGAGAATGCGATGGAGCGGGCAAAACCTTTAACCGCAAAGGTCGCAAAGAGTTGCCGCTAAGTTCGCGAAGAAGGGCTTCCTTCCCTCGGGTGATGGAGTTCTTTACGGGACGGTTCTCTTTGGCGCTCACGTTCTTTGGATATGCATTCCCTTTCGCCGGTGGGCTCAGTCCCGTACACTTTCTGCATGAAAGATCTTGTTTGTCTGGCTTGCCGCGTGGGGTTGCTCTTGTTGTTGTGCGGGCTGTGCGCCGCGCAGAAACTGGCCATCACGATGGATGATTTGCCGCAGAACGGAACGCTGGCGCCGGGTATGACGCGGGTGGAGATTACGAGAAACACGTTAGCGGTGCTGAAGAAGCGGCATGTGCCGCCGGTGTATGGGTTTGTGAATGCGAAGAAGCTTGAGGGCAGCGTGGATGGCGCGGAAGCGCTGCAGTTGTGGGCGGCGGCGGAACCGGTGGGCAATCACACGTATTCGCACATGGATCTGGAGCAGAACACCGCAGATGCGTTCGAGCGCGATCTGGAGCAGAACGAGCCAACGCTGGAACTGCTGGCGCGGCCGGGAGAGGACTGGCGCTGGGTGCGCTATCCGTATCTGCATGAGGCAGACACGGTAGAAAAGCGGCGTGCGGTGCGGAGCTATCTGAAAGCGCACGGGTACAAGATCGCGCAGGTGACTATCGACTGGGAAGACTACCTTTGGAACCCGGCTTACGCCCGGTGCGCGGCGAAGAACGATGCGAAGTCGATCGAATGGCTACGGTCGAGTTATTTGAGCACGGCTTCTGAGTTCATCGATTTGGGGCGAGCGCAAGCCAGGTTGATTTACGGGCGCGAGATTAACTATGTATTGCTCATGCATCTGGGGGCTTTCAGCAGCACGATTCTGCCCGATGCGCTCGATCTTTTGAAGAAGAAAGGATTCAAGCTGGTGACGCTGGAGGAGGCCGAGAGCGATCCGGCATATCAGGAGGATCCGGATGCCGGTTTGCATGACGCGGGTACGCTGCTCGATCAGTGGATGCAGGTGAAGCAGATCAAGTATCCAGAACACGCGGAGAAGCCGTACAAGGAAATTGAGAGCGTTTGCCAGTAAGTGCCGACTTTGTCCAGGATTGCAGCACGAAACTTGAATCGCAGAGAGCGCTGAGAACTGCCGCAGAGTTCGCGGAGAGGATTGTGCTCAGTCGCAGTGACCGCTGAACCGACGCCGCCCTGACAATCCTTCGATCGACCATCCCGTATAATCCAGGGCATTCTCATGCCCGCTTTTCTAGAGCAAATTGTGGCCGCTACGCGGCGCAAGGTCGCCGAAAGTAAGCGCGGCGCGGACTTTCGCGAACTGGAGCGGCGGGCGGAAAAGCATGTCCCGCGCGGCTTTCGGCGGGCGCTGGAAGATCGCAGCAGAGAAGGCGTTGCTGTGATTGCGGAGTTGAAGAAGGCGTCGCCGTCGAAGGGATTGATCCGGGCAGAGTTTCGTGTGGAAGAGTTGGCTCGGGAGTTGGAATCGGCGGGGGCGGCCACGCTTTCGGTACTGACGGATGAGGAATTCTTCCAGGGATCGCTGGAAAATTTGCGGCTGGCTTCGGCGGCGGTGAAGCTGCCGTGTCTGCGCAAGGATTTTATTGTGGATGAGTTTCAGTTGCTGGAGGCGCGGGCGAATTGTGCGGATGCGGTATTGCTGATTGTGGCGGCATTGTCGGATGCCGAGCTGAGTGCGCTGGCGCAGGGCGCCCGCTCGCGTGGCCTGGATGTTTTGTGCGAAGTTCATGAGGTGTCAGAGCTTCAGCGGGCTTTGGATGTGGGGTGCGACTTGGTCGGGGTGAATTCGCGGGATCTGCGAACGTTTAAGGTGGATTTGGAGACGGCGTTCCGGCTGGCGTCGCGGTTCCCGTCTAGTGTTGTGCGGGTGGCGGAGAGCGGGATTCATTCGGGAGCGGATATTGCGCGGCTGCGGGCTGCGGAATATCAGGCGTTCTTGATTGGAGAGTCGCTGATGCGGGCGGAGCGCCCCGGAGAGGCGCTACGCGCTTTAGTTGCGAGTGCCGAGTACCGGGTACCGAGTGCGGGATGAGGCTGGCGCGCGCAGAAATTGGCAGCTGTATGAGAATTCTCCTGACCGCTGCTGTGGCTGAGTTATA
>JBAVAV010000202.1:0-3024 GCA_049585895.1 Candidatus Sulfotelmatobacter sp.
CGCCCACACAATAAAGTCATACTTTTCGCTGTCGCCCCAGGGCACCGCCACACCAAATCCCAAAGTGTTGGCCTTCAGCAAAAACGCCGCCTGCGAAGCCTCCCCCATGCGCTTCGGATTGCGTCTCCGCCGCTCAAACCACTCCCCCTCGGGATCCGCCATCGCCATAATCCACGGCACCCTGAAGCCCAAGTCGTTGTCCTTTTTCTTATTCTGATTAGCTTCCTCCGCCATCGCGTACTCCTCCCATGCGCGCCGTTGGTTGACGGCACACCGAACCCGGTCTCAATTTTTTTCGGTACTTCCAGAGTAGAAAATCGTCTCCGCGAAGGCAATCTTATTTTCGAGTGCCGGAAGATTTATAAGCGCCAATTTCCACAAGCGGGATGTTTATCCGTCACAGCCTTCCGCGCCCGCAAGGCGTACAATCCGCCGGTTGGCTTGGAGCAGTGTATATTTACATTGTGTAAATACACGAAATGCTTTAGCCGCGAAGCGGCGAAAGAACGCAGCCCACGGCACATTCGTTAACGAACGCGTAACTCAACCACTTGTCATCTTGAGCGAAGCGAGCCGGTGAGCCATGCGAACCGGCTCGCGCAGTCGAAAGATCCCTACTTCCGCCACAGCTGCTAAGGGAAGACGAGCGCCGCATTATTTCGGCTTGGCGCGCCGAGCCGCATGAAAGACGCCATTACTGGAAAAACATCGAGGGGAAAAGCGATTGAAACCGAACCGATCCAAGCCCAGCCGAACCAGAATGAAGATTAGGAGATTGAAGACCAAGCGACTGAAGCCATCCGCGACCAGGCGCGGCGCCGGCACCGACTGGAACCGCCTGCACCGCATGGGCCCCGCCGCGATCCGCAAAGTGATTGCCTCCGACCCCGACGCTCACGCCACCGATGAAGCATTCTGGAAAAGCGCCAGAGTAGTCATGCCGGTGCCCAAAGAAATCGTAACCATGTGCCTCGATGCCGACCTGCTCCGCTGGTTTCGCCGATACCCCGGCTACCAGACCCGCATCAGCGCCATCCTCCGCGCCTACATGAATGCGCAAGACTGAGCAAGTGTAGAGCGCACACCCCCGCCCGCCGCCTTTGACTGTGATTTCGCCGCCACCATGTGATCGGCGTCATCCCGCAGCCGTTTTTCAGGCGGAGCGAGGGATCTCACCCGCATCGTCACCGCTTCGCCACGTCCCTCGGGGGGCGCCTCATTCTTGCCGCCCTGTGCGAGAAAGCCCGCCCTGAGCGAAATGGACGAGCCCGGCCCCTAGCAAAGGACGCGAGAAATGGGGAACCCGGCCGCTGCCGGTCAATCCAATCGCACCAACACGGCGACGTCAAACTTCGAATAATATTTCTTCACATCTCCTGCCCCGTACTTCTCCCGAAATTTCTCGATCACGGACTTCACGGCCTTTGCGCCGGTGACTGGAGTAGCCCGGAATTCCGCCTCCACGCCACGCGCAGCAATCCGCAGCGACGGGTTCTCGAGCACGTTCTTGTACCACTGCGAGTCCGAGCCATGCACCGGCAGCAGGTGGAGCTTCTCGCCTTCAAGCACGAACCAAACTGGAATCGAGATTCTTCGCCCGGATTTCCTCCCCACCACGCTGATTTTGATCTGGCGGTAACGGGCGAGACGCTCCTTGAGGGTGTCCTTCGATGTTGGCATGCGATGCCTCCTGTGGCTAAAGCTCACCACCGGCCCAATCATTGTATTCGCGGGCGAAGCGCGAACATAGCAGCCACCAAACGCCTGCCGCGAAGCGGCGGCGTATGTTAGCCCAGGGCGTAAGCCCTGGGTAAGCAGAGAAAGAGGAACCGAGTCCCGTCAGGGGCGGCAGACCGAATATAGCCACCGTTCGCGAAAGACCGAGCCACCCCCCACCTATGACCGCACGTGCATTGCATTCCACGGCTGCAGGTACCATCATTGTGAACAACTCGTCTGGCCATCGAGACTTTAAGTTTATGAAATTCACAGGCTTACGGTGTAAAAAGAGAGAGAGAGCCATGCCATTAAGCCCCTCACCCATCTATCTCGACGATGCCCAGTTGGCGCTGTTCGCGCCCCTTGCAAGGAAGAACGGCGTTGAGCCAATCAGGAGACGTAAAAAGATCATTGCTTTCGGCTGGTACGGAGGGAAGTACAGCCATCTTGACTGGTTGCTGCCGCTGTTACCTTTGTGTCACCACTATTGTGAGCCTTTTGGCGGCTCTGCCGCCGTGCTGCTGAATCGCGAGCCGTGCAGCGTCGAAACCTACAACGATATAGACGGCGAGGTTGCCTCCTTTTTTCGAGTGCTCAGGGAGCAGGGGGAAGATCTGATAAAAGCCATCGGGCTGACGCCGTTTTCCCGAGAAGAGTTCTTTATAGCTTGCTCGACAAATGGCCACAAGATCTCTGAACTGGAACGCGCTCGCCGCTTCTTCATCCGGGCGCGGCAGGTTCGTACCGGTCTGGCACAGACTGCGAGTGTAGGGCGGTGGGCAAACTGTAAAGACACCTCTCGCGCCGGAATGTCGGGAGTAGTTTCGCGCTGGCTGGGCAGCGTGAATACGCTACCAGCTATTGTCGAAAGGTTCTTGAGGGTGCAGATTGAGAATCGCCCAGCGATCGAAGTGATTCGACTCTACGACGGCAGGAACACTCTCTTCTACTGTGACCCGCCCTACCCTCATTCCTCTCGCACCGACGATAAAGCATACGGTACCGAGATGACCGATCAAGAACATCGCGATCTGGCAGCCGTGCTCCATAGGGCCAAGGGAAAGGTCGCAATATCCGGATATCGTTGCGAGTTAATGGACACGCTCTACCGAGACTTCAAGCGACACGATGCCATGTCGAAGATGTGTCATTCGGTGAAAAAGCCTAGAAGGGAAGCGCTCTGGGTAAACTATTAGGACGGCGTGCCAGAAAGAATGCCGATCGACCACCAAGCCGCACGCCAGACGTTAGATAGAGAATTCACTGCACAGGAAGAAGGCGCACTTCGAAATGAAGTATGGGGTT
>JBAVAV010000203.1:0-11677 GCA_049585895.1 Candidatus Sulfotelmatobacter sp.
ATTGAAAACCGAGCGTCGCAACGACGGGGACGCTCGCACTCGTTGTCGATGGCGGGGTAATGCTGCTCGGAGCCGTGCCTGCGGACGTAATCCCAAATGACTGCGGCGCATAAATCACGCTCTGGGGGATGCCCGCGAAAACCGCACATGAGCTCGCGCAGTTGGTTGTGGCGAGGTACCAGCGGGGATTCGTGTCGTCGGTCACCGTGCCCGAGGCGGCCAGGGCCACAGAGTTCCACCCAACCGTGAGCGCACTACCGGCGGCCGATCCGTGCGCGATCCGTGTGCCGCTTGAATTATAGACAGCGAAG
Organism: Candidatus Sulfotelmatobacter sp.; assembly: GCA_049585895.1. Classification (GTDB taxonomy): domain Bacteria; phylum Acidobacteriota; class Terriglobia; order Terriglobales; family Acidobacteriaceae; genus Sulfotelmatobacter. The sequence continues at coordinate 312 of JBAVAV010000203.1, forward strand.
TCGTAGACGTTTGAAGAGTTGTCCGCAACAAGTACTGTGATCGAGAGGTTGTTGATCGTGCGACTGATTGCTCCGGCAGCCGGCAGCTGCCATGCCGGATAACCGGACCAGCCCCATAGAAGCGCGTTGTTGCCGCTGTTCGGAAGAGAGACTCCCTGCGGCACGAGGACGCCTGGCATATTCGTGGTGGCGCCGTTCACGCCAACATATGTCGCCGTCACCGTGGGAGACGTCCCGCCGCTGAGGGATACGAGATTACCGCGTACTTGGTTAACCGCAGCCGGACCCGCTTGGAAGACGGTCGATGAAGTGCAAGCGGTTGCCGGACTTAAATCCATCCAGATAGTACCGTCCACCGAACCCTGCAATTTATATGTGCAGGTCGAAGGCGCACCGGTCACAGTGAGCGAAATGGAGTGCAGGTAAGCTCCAGTAAACGAAACATCCCAACCTTGGGTCGCGCCGGTCGCGCTCTGGGGCGAAAAGGTGTGCCATGCTGACTGCTTCGACTGTTGTGCTGCGGCGAACGCAGTGAACAGCAGAATAACGAAAAGGGACCGCAAAATTGATTTCACTGATTTGACTCCGCAAGGCTCAAGGCCAGATTTTTGGGAAAAACAGGGCGTCGCCAGTGTCAAGCGCGACCCGCGCCGGGATCAGGTTCTATCCCGAAAACTTTTAGTAGTTGCCGCTCGACTTCTGCTCGTCCGTCCCGAAAGCATCGTCGAGAAGGCCATCGCCCTTTGCGTCCGCCCCGGCGTGGTCGATCTCACGGCCGCCCGTGCTGCCAGATGCAACATGCCTTCCGGCTATCAAGGCGTTTGCGGTTGCCGCAACTTCGTGGTTTTCCACCAATCGGCTGCCGTGAACCTTGTTCAGGGCGACGTGGGCGACCCTGTGCGCTTCCTTCACCATCGAAACGATCCGGGAATCTGATTTCATGTCCGCCATTTTCTATTGCTCCTTGTGAGTTGGGACTGCTAGATTTACAAATGAAGAGGGGGTAACGTCGGGGATTGTCCAATCCACAACTGAATCCACAGCAAGAGAGGTCTTGTGTGTCTTTCAGCGACTTTGGCAGTCCCCGCAGTTTTGTAAGTCGCTGAAAAACAAATCAATTTCGCCATGGCATGGAAGAGGTCGTCGGTTCGATCCCGACCAGGTCCACCAGTACCTCTACTCGGTCCATTGCTGGTTTTCCTCATCCGCCCCCCGCAGTATCTTACGCCCGGTCAAGGTCCACCGAGAATGGCAAGGTGCAATGCGCTGCATGACTTCTCCATGACAAAACAGTAACAATCTCTTTACATTCCGGTGACGGCCGGGCGGCGACGGTTCCTTATAATACTTATCGGTTGTCAATTGGTTTTGTCTTACGGGAAAAAACCTATATGTTCATCATAAGAAAATCCGGAATTTCTATCTTGTTAGCGGCACTCTGGCTGTGTACGTCAGGGTTGAAGAGCGCGGCGCAAACGTACAACATCGCCGGCTCGGGGGCCACATTCGCCACGTTGCACAGTTTCGATGGCACAGATGGCAACAAATCTTTTGCGGGGCTGGTCCAAGCCACGAATGGGAACTTGTACGGGACAACGTACTATGGCGGCACCAACGACTCTGGTGAGGTCTTTGAAATTACCCCAGGTGGAACGCTGACGACGGTTTACAGCCTTTGCTCCAAGAGCGGTTGCAAGGATGGCGAGTACACGTACGCGACCCCGGTCCAGGGCGCCGATGGCAACTTCTACGGGACAACGTATCTAGGCGGGTCCAACGACTCAGGGACGGTCTTCAAGGTTACTCCAAGCGGCACGCTGACCACGCTGCACACCTTCGCCGGCACGGACGGCTCCCAGCCGTTGGCGGGGCTGATGCAGGGCACCGACGGCAACTTCTATGGGACAACGTACTATGGCGGGTCCAAGGGCGATGGGGAGATCTTCAAAATCACCGCGAGCGGCACGCTCACCACGCTGCACAGTTTTTGCTCATCGCAAAGCGCCTGCAAGGATGGCCGAAACCCCTTCGCGGGGTTGGTCCAAGCGGTCGATGGGAACCTCTACGGTACAACCTACACAGGGGGGGCCCACGGCTATGGGACGGTCTTCAAAATCACTCAAGGCGGCAAGCTCACCACGCTGCACAGCTTTTGCTCGCAAAGTGGTTGCCCGGACGGTGAGTTCCCCCAAACGGGGCTGGTGCAGGCCACCAATGGGAACTTGTACGGAACAACGATCGTCGGCGGGGCCTACGGCTCTGGGACGATCTTCGAAATCACTCCAAGTGGCAAGCTCACGACGCTTTACAACGTTTGCTCTCAAAACGGCTGTCCCGACGGCAATTATCTTTACGCGGGGCTGATCCAGGCCACTGATGGGAACTTGTACGGAGTAATGGAGATTGGTGGGGCAAACAACGGTGGAACAATCTTCAGCATGACCCTAAGCGGCAGGCTGACCACGCTTCACAGCTTTTGCTCGCAACAGGCTTGCGCGGATGGCCAATACCCGGCAGCCGGGCTCGTCCAGGATACCAACGGGAACTTATACGGGACAACGGCCGATGGCGGCACCATCGGCGATGGCACGGTCTTTAGCCTCTCTGTAGGTCTGGGGCCGTTTGTCGAAACACAGCCGACCACCGCGAAGCTGGGAGCGACTGTCAACATTCTGGGCACCAATCTAACGGGGGCGACCAGCGTCAACTTTAACGGCAAGGCGGCAAGTTTCACCGTCGTGTCGAGCTCCGAAATCACGACCACCGTCCCCGCGGGCGCCACCACAGGCGAAGTCCAGGTGGTAACGCCCAGCGGCACGCTTTTGAGCAACGTGTCTTTCCGGGTGCTGCCTTAGGCCAAAAGGAACGCAGGAAAGCCGTATGAACACTGCTCCTCAGTGTTACTTAGCACTTTCGCCCCGTCGATGGCTCCAGTCCAAGATGAGAAATGGCATGGAAGAGGTCGTCGGTTCCATCGCGATCAGGTCCACCATAGTCCCCGGTTCCTTGCTCGTTTTCTCTTCCCGCAGAATTAGCGGCGCGCTCGGTCCGAGAGCCACATCCCTGCTATGTTCAGATCACCGTCGGCTCACGAGTCGAAGCGCTGCTCCGTTGGCATGCCCGTCTTTCTAATAAAGGGGCTGGTGAGCGCGGTAGGAATCGAACCTACAACCTACTGATTAAGAGTCAGTTGCTCTGCCAATTGAGCTACGCGCCCACGGTGGGGATGTTGCAGGTAGGACAATTTCGGATTGTAGCATCTTCCACTATCGACGGTCACACCGCGTTGAGTCGGGCGCGCAGATTGAATTTCATCGGCGGCCGATTTTGTCAATTTCTTTCTTGATAGCCAGCTTGTCGATGGTAGCGAGAGGCAGACAAAGGAACACGCTGATGCGGCGTTCTAGAGTCCGGAAGGCATCACGGTATGCGCGCTCAATCTCTTTCCCTGTACCGCGCACCACAGCCGGGTCGGGAACCCCCCAGTGCGCGGTCTGTGGCTGGCCCGGCCAGACAGGGCAAACCTCTTTCGCGGCATTGTCACAAACCGTAAAGACGAAATCGAGTCTGGGAGCGTCGGACCTCTCGAACTCCTCCCAACTCTTGCTTCGCAGGCCGGTCGTGGGCAAGTGGGCAGCTTCGAGTTGTGCAATCGCTTCCGGTCGAACCGCTCCCGCTGGATGACTACCGGCACTGTATGCCGTAAAGTTCGGCCGCCCTTTGTGGTTCATGATTGCCTCGGCCATGATGGAGCGTGCCGAGTTTCCGGTACATAGGAATAAGACGTTGTGGCGCCGAGGCATCGTAGTTTCCTACTGGCAGCAGGTCGGCCCGCAGCAAGCTTCCTTTCGCTGCGGCTTCATCGCTCTCACGAACGCGCTCATCACCTTGCCGTCCACCTGCGGCGCAATCGCATCGACGTCGATGTCTTGCCCGGAAAGAAACTCGCGGGCATCCTCCACCCGGTAAACTCTGGTCGGCTCAATCTCGATGTTCTCGAATCCGGCCGACGCGAGTTTGCTGCGGTATTCGTTCTCTTCGAGAGCGCCCGCGACGCAGCCTACCCAGAGCAGTACGCTCTGGCGGATCTCCGCGGGGATCGCGCCACGCGTCACAACGTCGGACACGGCAAACCGTCCGCCAGGCTTCAATACTCGCAGAGCTTCCCTAAGCACGCTGTCTTTATCTGCTGAAAGGTTGATTACGCAATTTGAGATGATGACGTCAACAGAATCGTCAGGGAGCGGGATGTGCTCAATTTCGCCCTTCAGGAACTCTGCGTTTTCGGCGCCGGCTTTGCGCTTGTTCTCATTCGCCAGCGCAAGCATCTCATCCGTCATATCCAGGCCGTACGCTTTGCCCGAAGGCCCGACCCGTTTTGCCGAGAGCAGCACATCTATCCCTCCGCCTGAGCCAAGGTCCAAAACCACTTCACCCGGATTGAGCTTCGCCAGCGCGGTAGGATTGCCGCAGCCCAGTGAAGCCCGCAGCGCTTCCGATGGAACCTGCTCCGATTGCAGGCTGTCATAAAGATTGGAAGTAATGGGGTCAGCGCAACCACTGCTGGCGCTCGTTCCGCAACATGAACTTCCTCCAGTCTTCACCCGCAGGGCGGCCTGTCCATACTTTTCTTTCACCACTTCTTTTATTCCCGAGGTGCTCATGATTCTCCTTATTTGCAGAGTCGAATAATTTGTTCGGGCTTGAGAGCTTTATTCCGGGTGCAACACTCGGCATACAGAAATTGCAGCAATTCCTGAAGCACTTCTGTGTTAGCCGTATACCGCAGAAATGTGCTTTCGCGGCGCACCAGGACGAGGTCTTCCGCTTTGAGTTTTTCGAGATGGTGCGACAGGGTAGAATTAGGAATCTCAAGCTCGTCCTGAATCTCGGCGACAACCAGACCGTCGGGATGAGCCGACAACAGGAATTGCATGATTCGCAGTCGCGGCTCGGAGCCCATCGCGGAAAGCATGTCTGCGTATTTCGCAACCTGCTCCAGAGGCTTCGCGACTTTGGCGCCCTGCATATTTCCATGGTTGCAGAAATATAGGCAACATGTCAAGACAGGTGTGTTAAGGCAGCAGACGCGAAGACGCACTCGGTCTGAATGTTGAGGAGATGACGCTGCGATTAAAGCTTCGGGCTACGGGCGTTGCCGGACTTCCGCGGCCAGCGCGCCCGAAGTCTCGCTTGCTGCCGGACGCCTTGGCGGCAGCTCGCCCGCTTCCTTCGGCGGTCGCCGCTCTACCGTGCCAATCACCGGCGCCTCGTCCAGGCCATCGGCGTAGAGCATCGATACGAATCTCTGTTCCGAACACAGGTGGTCAATCAGCCGTTGCTGCCGTTTGCGGAGCACGGCGTGGGGAAGAATCGCAAAATGCCGGAACATCCAAAGGAAGTACACGCGCTGGAGGAAGGTTGGCATGACGTAGCGGGGCCCGATGGGAGTTTGCACTCGCACCACCCCTTCCGCCAGCTTGTCGATCCACATAATGCGGCCGCCTGAAGTACCGAAATTGGACAGAGCAATTCTAGGGCCGCCATTATTGCACCAAGACCAATGCAAGGGGAAGCGATTTTTTCACAGGCCGGCCGGCAATCTCCCTTGGATTAGGCACTTTATACCTTCCAGGGCGTACGGCCCCCTTTCGGGAAGCCTGCGGTTCCCTTTGGGAATCCGCCTCCCGCCCCGTCCGGGCCGGCTGGGTGCGCACGGAAATGCACCAAAATGGTTGCAGGAGGGAAAGAATCTACTACAGGGCGATCTCCGGCAGCGCTTCCAGGCGCCGGATCTCCGCCGCCACCCCAAAATTCGATCCCGGACCCTCTTCCACCCGCACCACCCTGGCCTGGCAGCAGACCCAGCACTTCTCCCCGGCGGTGAGTTCCGGCGGCAGCATCAGGACCAATTCCAGGTCCGCGCCGGCCGCCATCGGAGAGTTGGTGTAAAGGAAGACTCCACTGGTGCTCACATCACGGGTCTGCGCCGCCCGCTCCAGCGTCCCTTCACTGCCGCGGATGCGGACCGGGACCTGGGCGGCAATGCGCGCGCGCGAACGGCGCTCCGGCTTGGGGCTCATGATTCGAAACCTCTTTTGTGCAGCGGCAGATGGCTGGGCCCGAGGCCGTCAGTATAGCCCATGGACGCGAAAGTAAAGCCTATTCCCCTGCTGAGGAGATTGCCTTCCACCAGACCAGCTATGCAGAAAGCGATGTTGACGATAATTACAGTATCTTACTGCTAAAACAAACTACAGCTAAATTTGCGGCCGCCTCAAACGAATGGCAGGCACCACCAGCGCCTGCTCCATGGTGGGAACGTTCGTGCCCCGCAGCCTGGCTTCGGCTTCGTGGAGTTTGTCGGACTCGTCCGTTTGATAGTAGGCCTGGATCAGAAGCTCCATGGTAAACGGATTGTCCTGATCCTCTTCCAGATAGGAGATGGCGTCTTCGTACTTCTTCTGATCGATCAGCAGAGTTCCCGCAGCCCCATTGTAGGAGCTCAGAATCATGCGGTTATGGCTGCCCATGGCCAGGGCCTCGAGCTGCTTCAGTGATTCGCTTGCCAGTGCCTGATCGCCCGCATGCGCCGCGCGCGCCGCGCGATTGCGCAGAACGCGTGAGAGCTCTTCATCTTTGTCCGTTTTCGAAATCGTCGCCCGATGTCCCAGTGCGTCTTCAGCCTGCTTGAGATCTTTCAACGCCGTATTGTCGTCCGCCTGGTACTCGCCCATGGTCCGGAAGGCTTGCGCCTCCTCCAGGTCTTGCTGTTTGGCATGAGCCGTCACAGCGATTTGCTGGAATTGCAGGTCAGCTTCGGCGAACTTGCCGTCGCGCACCCAGGTCATGGCTTTCTGCATGCTGAAGGTGAGCCGGTCGGCATCGGTGTGAGCGTCGTGAATGGCCTTGTCGTATTCCACGCGGGCTTGTTCCTGATTGCCCATCAACGCGTAGGTATCGCCCAGACCAAGCTGCGAGGTCACAAAATCGGGATCGATTTTGAGCGCGGCACGATAATGTTGCAGAGAGCTTTGGAAGTTGCCGGCCATGCGCTCCAGTTCGCCGTAGGAATCCTGCGGGTTGGGCTCTTTGGGAAGCAGCGCAACGTAGCGGTCCATGGCGGCCAACGCCTTGTTAAACCAGCGATTGTGCGCATCCACATAAGCCAGATCATTCAGCGCGGCGGGAAAATTCCTGTCGATGGCCAGCGCTTTTTCCAGCAGTCTCTGCGCCTGCTCGTTGCCGTTTTCCCCCACCAGCCAATTGGCGGCGAGATAGAGCAGGTGCTTGTCTCTGGGATACATCTCCAGCATGTCGTTCATGGCGGAGATGCCGCCGATGTAATCGCCCTCCTGCACCTTGACGATCCATGCGACCATCAACTGCTCGCCCGGTGTGAGCTTCGGCGCCAGAGCTTTCGCCTTTTCGCGGGCCGCACTGACTTCCTGCGGATTGCTGCTGTTGAAGGCGATCCATACCCACGCCAGAGCGAGGTTTGGATCTTCCTTCACGGCCACGCGCCAATCGTCGTTGCAGCGCTCGAGATAAAGGTTCTCGTAGTCGGCCATGCCCTTCATATAAAGGTCGCGAGCTTTGGGCGAAGAAGTGGTAACGGGCAGCGAAGTCGTGGCCCCCTGCTTCACGTGGTGCGCATACAGAGGCGCGGTGAAACATACAGCAAGAACAAACACGGCACACAGAAAGCGTCGCATCGAAGTCTCCGAACCGATGTTGAAGGCGCGTTGGACTTTCTGGGGAGGTTACGCCTTCAGAGTAACATCGCCGTAACCGACGCTCTAGTAACGGAAGTCATGCGACGCCGGTGGGAAGAGAAGAGCAGCCCGCGCAAACAAAAGCCCCTGCCGCGCAGCGGCAGGGGCGGAAGAGGCCAGAGACCCCGTTTCAGAAAGTAATCTTTCCCGAAAGCACCGTGGCGAAAGCCTCGCCGGGCCCCAGTCCAGGCGCGCCGTTGAAATCCCCGATCGTATCGGTGATTTGGCCAGAGCTATAGTTGATTGAGCCAGAACCCGAGGCGTAGTTGATCGTGTTAAAGAGGTTGAACATCTCCGCCTTGATCTGAAACTTCACCCGCTCGGTGATGTCGAATCGTTTGCTCACGGCCAGGTCGACGTCCTTGAAGCCCGGTCCATAGATCTGATTGCGGCGCAGAGTGCCATAGCATCTGCCGTCCGAAGTCACCTGACCACAGCTGGCAGGCCCGAACGCTGCGGGGTTGATCCATTGGACGCCGGTGAAATCCTGCAGGGTTGCGCCCTTAACAAAGTTGTGCGATACGCCCGCGAACGGATCGCCGATGATGTCCAACATTTGGCGTATCTCGTCGCTCGGTTCTCCGCTGTGGAAGCTCCACACGGTGCTGACCGCCCATCCGTGCGTAAGTTCTCTCGGGCCGTGCGAAGAACCTGGGATCTCCCAGTTAAGGCTCGCCGTAAACGCATTACGAGTGTCGAAATCACTGTTGCCGTAGTCAGCCTTGAGGTTGTAGCTGTCGAACGGAATGACGCCCCGGTATTGGCTGATCTCGTCCAGATTATGGGACCAGGTGTAGCCGAACTGGGAACTCAATCCGCGCCAGCCCCTGAGCCGAACCGTGCTCTGTAAAGCGTTGTAGTTCGAGGTCCCAATGCTGTTCAGCTGGTCAATGGCGCCAAAGTTCGGGTATTGCTGACCATAAGGGAGAATGAACTGGCCGGGATTGTTCGGATCGGGTACCGGCTGGTTGATGTTCAGCAGCACCGAGAGATGGCGACCCTCGCTGCCCACATAACCCAGCTGCCAAATTGCTGCTCCGTTGCCGAAGCTCTTCTGGACGTTCAGGTTGTAATTGAAGAAATAGGCGGTGTGGAAGTTCGGGTTCACGGAGTAGACGTCGAAGACCGACGTCCCACAGCTGGGATCGATGGCGGCGTTGCCGCTGGGACACAACTGGACCGGGTTAAAAATATATTGGCCCGGCTGCCATGTGTAGGAAGTTTGACCCAGCGTATTCTGCGTGTAGATGGAGACCGGGTGCGGCCCCGCAGGGTTGTCCTGAACTCCATCCGCATTGTTGGGAGGCCGGATATCCAGGAAAGGGTTCACGTTAATCTGGTCAAAGTAGATTCCGAATCCGCCGCGAACCACCAGGTCTTCCCGGCTCGTCGGCTGGTAAGCGAAGCCAACACGCGGAGAGAAATTCTTCAGGTTCTTGTGAAAGATGCCGTCCAGCCCGGCGCCTTGAATTTGAATACCCTGACCTGGAATGAAGACCGCAAGATCTTTGCTGCCGTTGTGCAAGGGACCGAAGTAGTCCCACCGCAGGCCGAGATTCAGGTTGAGTCTGCGGGTGACCTGCCAGGCGTCGGAACCATAGAAGTCCAGCGCGTTGACCACGATCTTGCGCTCCGCATTCCCGACGTTGATGGAGGAGTTGTCGACTTCGCCGGCCAAAAAATCAGCCAGGGCACACACATTGGGATCTGCGCAACTGCCGGCCCAGGGCCCCTGGTCTCCCGAGAAGTTAAACTTTCCCAGCGAGTGAAAGAAGTAAAACTCGTTCAGGTGCGCCTGCCGGTATTCACCGCCAAAGCGGAACTGGTGCTTGCCCGTGTTGTAGGAGAGGACGTCGGCAATCATCCCAGTGATGTCATTGCGGCCCTCGGGGGGAGTAATGCCAACCTGCTCAAAACCCGAGATTCGAAGATTCGGAGCGCCAAAGAATTTTGGCGTCGTCGGCGTGTCCGGACTTAGGAACAGTTGCGCCGTATCGTGCGAGTCATAGCTGGCCACTGCATCACGGAACACCTGATTGAAATAATTGACCCCAACCAGCACCTGGTTGGTAAGGCGCGGCGAAAGGACAGAATTTAGAGTGACGGCGTAGTTGAATACGTGGATGGGCGCATGTTCAAAGTAGTACGACAGGTTGGAACTGGCCGTTGCCAAAGCGGCGCTGCCGCCGACCGGCGCCCTCTGGGAGCCTTGTCCGCCGAACCACCGTACCGAAAGGTGATGCTTCTCGCTGAGGTTGAAATCAAGCTTCGCAACGCCATTGTAGCTGTATCCAAGCGACGGGTTAGTGGCGAAATAATTGCTTGGGTTGCCCGGAAGGCTGTCGATGTAGCTGGGCCAGAGGCCAGTTGCCGTTGCCGGAGTGCACGCAGCCGCTGGCAGGCCACTGGTCAGACCCGCTCCCAGAAAGTCACAGGAAATCGGGCTGACCGGAACGCCGTTCGCGGCCAGCAGCGCGTAGGCGTTGGTAACATAGGCGGTCGAAGGTTCGGTGTTCAGACCCGAAAGTGCGATTGTGTATTTTTGCTTCTCAAACGACAAGAACCAGAACGCCCGGTCTTTCTTGATTGGCCCACCCAGCGAGAAACCGTAGTTCTCGTTCCGCAGGGGTGGCTTCCCGTTGGGCAAGTCCGCGGCGGCGAGCGCTTCGGGATTGAAGAAAGGAGTGGCAGCGCCCAGGGCGGTATTGCGGTTGAAGTAGTAGCCGGAACCGTGAATCTGGTTGCTGCCCGACTTCAACACCACGTTGATGACACCGCCTGCGTTTCTGCCGGCTTCGGCGTTCGATTGCGTCTGCGCTGCGAATTCGTCAATCGCATCCATCGGCATGAGGGTGCCGGCAATGCCCGATACACCGCCTTGATTCACGGCAGCAAGGTTGTGCCAGAAGTCGTTGTTATCCACACCGTCAATCTGCCAGTTCATCTGGTTGGCGCGTGTACCGTTCAACGAACCGAAGGCCTGCGCCCCGGAGTATCCCGCGTAGCCCGGCGCCAAAGCTACGAATTGCGTGAAGTCGCGCCCGTTTATGGGCACGTTCTGCACCTGCTCGTCTGGAATAACATTGTTCTGGGTCGCGGTGGTCGTATCCAGCGCCAGCGCTGCGGCCGAGACTTCCACTGCCGTGGTGCCAGTGCCGCCGACCGAAAGTTTAACCGGAAGGGTGTAAGCGCCTCCTGCCGAGACGGTGATATTGTCCACAGTCTCCGTTTTAAAACCCGGCGCCGTGACCGTAACCTTGTAGGTTCCGAGCGGAAGATCCTGGAAGGAGAATGCTCCGTCACTGGTGCTGGTGGCGGTAATGGTAACGGCTGTGGCAATGTTGGTGGCCTTCACGTCGGCATTCGCCACCACGGCTCCCGACTGGTCTATCACCGTCCCGTTGATTGCACCGCGGAAAGTCTGGCTATAGCCCGCAACCGCGAGCAGGAAAACCACGAGAAGAACGACAGCCCCTTTTTGTCGCATCTACGCCCTCCGTCGGAATTCCGAGTAGAAATATGTCAACAATCCCAAACAGCTTTCAGTGTATTGAATTGAAGGCATATTCCTAGCCAAAGACTCTATAAGCC
>JBAVAV010000204.1:0-5682 GCA_049585895.1 Candidatus Sulfotelmatobacter sp.
CGCTATACCGCCGGACAGGATTTGTGACATTGGGCAAGATCATTCCAATCTAAAGGCCTGCGACAGCGTCTCTAGTTTCAATATCGCGATCCTTAGGACCTTGGGGACCGCGACTCTGACCGGGAGGACGAGGGCGTCCGCCCCTAGGACCGTTATGCCTGCGCCAGCCGCTTGTACAACTCACGATACTTTTCGTTGGAGCGGCGATAGGCGGCCATCACCTCAGGTCTCACCATGCGTTGCGAAGGGACAATGTCATTGATTTAGCCACCTACCTCTGCAGCAAATCCACCGGCGCCGTCACATCGTGGACGCGAAAATACTTGGCCAGCGCCGGATACTTCCGCGCCACGGCCTCATACATGGCATAGGCCACGTTGCGGTAGGAAACATGCCCCGCGGGCGTAGTGCGCAACTCGGAGATGTAGACAACCTCGGCAAAATCCATTTTGAACAGGGCGCGCTTGCGATAAGCCAGCGGAATCGCGTACTGCGAATTTTCCTCCGCCTCAGAATCGTTGCGCGCGGCGAGCTTCTCTACCGCCGTTTGCGTGCGCCGCATAGCCGCGTCGAAACGGCCGCGCATGCCCGCATCTTCCACATCGGGCAGCATCTCGTAACCATGCTGCGTGGTGAAACCCTGCATCACCTGGATGCAGCGCCGGTGACGGTGCATGTCGCGGAAGCCGCCCGTATCCATCAGGATGTCGAAGCGGAACTGCTGTCCGGCGCGGAAGCCGCGCAGCATTTCGTCGTGCTTGCCGCGATGCCGCAGGCCGAGGTCGATGATCTCGCTCCGGTATCTCTCGCCCGAGTCCTGTAGCGCCTGCCGAACCTGGCGGTAGGAATAGTGGCAACGCTCATAGAGCAGAGTGGTCGCAATCTCAACTTCCAGTGGCTCCTCGTCCAGCAGATCCACGATTGCCTTCGACGGCGCGACCGGCTCACCCTTCATCAGCTCACGCGCAGCCTGCCGCAACTCGCGGCTCGTTGCCATTTCATACGGATTCGGGTCCGCATACTTTACCAGCGTCGGTGCTACGCGCACCTCGCGCAGCAGTTCAGCTTCCGCCCGCGCGCCCAACTCCGGATTCACGGCGCGAATCTGCTCCACCAAATCACGCCACGACTCCGCATTCACGTTGTAAGCCGCCGACGTGGCCGCCTTCTTCAGCGAGCCGCCCAACTGCCGCACCTCGCTGTGCGTGTGCGAGAGCAGGTGCGCGATCTGCGTTTCCAGCGTACGCGCGTTGACGATCTCCCCCAGCGAAGTATTCGTGGCCAGCGGCAGCAGGTAGCGCGTGATGTCGAAGGCCCGTGCCCTCAGCGTGCGCTCATACGCTTCCTGCTTCATTTCGGCCGGTTTGGGCGTGATGCGGATCAGATGCTGCGTCATGTGCGCCGAGAGCGCGTCATATTCGGCAAACAGATGATCCAAAGTCTCACGGTAGAGCTTGCGCGCTTCGTCGTCGGCACCGAAATCGGGGGTGTAATAGCCGCTTTTCTTGAAATCCTGATAGCGGGTGGAACGCTCCTGGCCGTCCCAGCGCTGCTCATCGGCCAGTTCGATGGCGGCGAGAATTGAAAGCCGCTCAATCGCCAATGAGATATGAGCCAGGTCGGCGATGGAGCGGTGGCCGTATTGGAAGTAGAAGGTATTGAGAAATTTCTCCGCCTTCTGGGTGCTGATCTCGCGCAACGATTCCTTCATCGACAATGCCGAGCGTGAATACTTCGCCATGGCATAGGCCTGGATTTCCGGCTCAACTCCATAAACCGCGAAGACTTCGGTGGAGGGAGCCTCAGGCTGCAGTTTTTCTGAGCCGGAGAGATTTTCGGTCGCAGATGTCCTCAACGGCGAGCGCTGCCCGGACGCGGCAGCAGCCGAGTCTGGCGTAGACGCGTTCTTGTTGAAAGGCTCCGGCACGGCGATTACATTATTCGGAGAAGTCTGGGGCATGGAGTGTTTCGAATGTTACTTGGCAATGCACAAACGCGCAATCCATATTGCTTGGAAACCGGCCGGATTCCTGGCGAATGCCTCATGTGAAGAACTTAAAGATTATCCTCACGAGAGTACCGATGACAGTTCGTATCGCAGGAATTTTTGTGTTCACCTTGGTGTTGCATCTGTTTGCTTACGCCCAGCACGGCGATGCCGGGCCTGGCTATTACACATTCGATTACCACGGCGATATCTGGACAGGCGAGATCGCATCGTTTGACCAAGGCGCAGGAACTCTTACCCTGACATACGAACACAAAGGCAAGGTCGAGACTTTCACTGGGGTGCTGAAGCCGCCGCTTCAGATTATCGATAAGGATGGAAACCGGGCCGCCGCCCAGGTTCGTGTCAAGGTGGGCGACCGGATAACCGCGTACTACATTAGAGAGGGACTGAAATACTCAGTGAAGGAAGGCGGCAAGTATCACAATGAAGTTGCTGCCGCGAATTTGATCTTTCAAATCATGTTGCTGCCTCCCAAGAAGCACTGAGCCCTTCCGTTGATTCGGGATCAACCACTGCGACCCGGCGCGTATAATTCCGCGTTCTAGCACGCCGAAGCCAAATCAGTGGATCGGAGAATCCCCATGTCCCTTTCAGGGCGCGTCGCGTTGGTCACCGGAGCATCGCAAGGCATCGGCCGAGCCTGCGCGCTGAAGTTGGCCGCTGCCGGAGCCACAGTAGCCGTGGCCGCGCGCAATCAGGAAAAGTTGAGCGAACTGGCCAATGAAATCATCGCCGCCGGAGGCAAAGCGGCAGTCTTTGCTATGGATGTCAGCGACGAAGACCAGATCAAATCCACGATCAAAGCCGCCATCGCGCAGTTCGGCAAGGTCGATATCCTGGTCAACAACGCCGGCATTACGCGCGACCAACTCGTCATGCGCATGAAGCGCGCCGACTGGGACGCTGTCCTGCAAACCAATCTCACGTCGGCCTATCTCTGCATTCAGCAGGTGATCGGCTCCATGCTCAAACAGCGCTGGGGGCGCATCATCAATATCGCCAGCATTTTCGGCCAGATGGGTCAGGCCGGGCAGTCCAACTATGCAGCGTCCAAGGCCGGTCTGATCGGGCTCACGATGGCCATCGCGCGCGAAGTCGGTTCGCGCAACATTACGTGCAACGCCGTCGCGCCCGGCTTCATCGAAACCGCTATGACCGCGGGCCTCGGCGACGATCTCAAGCAGACCGCGATCAAACAGATTCCGCTCGGCCGCGTGGGATCGGTCGACGATATTGCCGGTGCCGTCGCCTTCCTCGTCTCCGATGAAGCGTCCTACATCACCGGCCACGTGCTGAACGTAAACGGCGGCATGCTGATGGGATAACAAACCCTTCACCACAGAAGACGCAGGGGTTCACAGAGGAAATGAAATCCGAGCGCACAGCGCCTTTGAGTTCCCCTGTGTCCCCTGTGCCCTCTGTGTTAAAGCTCTTGACTTTAGCTCAAGCGGAGTCGGACACGCAGATCGCGCAGGCGCGCGAACTGTTTCTCGAATACGCGCAATCCCTCGGCTTTTCCCTGTGCTTTCAGAACTTCGATCAGGAACTCGCCGGTCTGCCCGGCGACTACGCCCCGCCTTACGGCCGTCTGCTGCTCGCGGAGTGCGAAGACAATCTCGCAGGCTGCGTAGCGCTGCATAAGCTCGATCCCGGCGTCTGCGAGATGAAGCGCCTTTACCTGCGTCCGCAATTTCGCGGCAAAGGGCTGGGCCGGGCGCTCGCCGAGCGCATCATTGCAGAGGCCCGCCAGATCGGCTACCAGCGCATGCGCCTCGACACGGTCGAGCCGGTAATGAAAGATGCGGTCGCCATGTATCGCAAGCTCGGATTCAAGGACATCGCTCCCTACCGCCCAAATCCGATGGCGGGCACGATGTACATGGAACTGGAATTATGATTAGTGAAGGGTTTAAACCATGAAGAAAATCTCCCTGCTCATCCTTGCCGCTCTGTTCGCTACCACTTCGTTCGCCGCCGACGGCAAGTCCGTCTCGTACAAAAGCGGCGATGAAACCGTCCAGGCCATGCTCTACACTCCTGTCGGCAAAGGACCGTTTCCCGCCCTAATCGTCATCCACGAGTGGTGGGGATTGAACGACTGGGTCAAGGACCAAGCCTCCGAATTTGCCGCGCAGGGTTACGTGGCCCTCGCGATTGATTTATATCGCGGAAGGGTTGCCACAACGCCGGAGATGGCGCACGAGATCATGCGCGGCGTCCCGGAAGACCGCGCCAGGCGCGATCTCCACGCCGCTTTTGAATTTCTGTCCGCGCAACCCAATGTCAACCAACGCCGCATCGGATCGATTGGCTGGTGCATGGGCGGAGGCTATTCTCTCGACGTGGCGCTCCAGGAGCCAACTCTCGCTGCGACGGTCATCAACTACGGCCATCTCGCCACCGACCCCGATGCCCTCAAGAAGATCAACGCTCCCATCCTCGGACTGTTCGGCGGCCAGGACCGCGGCATCACGCCCGATGACGTTCATAAATTCGAGGCGGCCGTGAAGCAGGCGGGTAAAAAGATCGACATCAAGATCTACGATGACGCCGGTCATGGCTTTGAAAATCCCAACAATAAAGAAGGTTACCGCGCCGAGGATGCCGCCGACGCAAGGAAGCGCACCCTGACCTTTCTCGCGGAAAACCTAAAGAAGTAACGCGTGCCGCAGAAGCAATCCCGGGATGAGCCGCGCCCCTCTGCGGGCGACAATCACCTCCTGTTCCGTTAAGACCCGTGGCGCGGCTTTGTCAAGTCCCAACCAAAAAAATTGATTTTGGATTAGGCACTAATTTCCCCTTGCCAGAAGATACCGATGTGGTTAATATGTCGCATCCTGTAATGCTCCCCACGATTAACATCGGCGAGACCATCCGGAACTACCGGCTGCAAAAAGGCATGTCCCAGGGCGACATCGAAAAGCGCACTGGCCTGCTGCGCTGCTACCTGTCGCGCGTGGAAAATGGCCACACTATTCCTTCCCTCGACACGCTCTCGAAAATTGCCGGCGCGATGGAGATTGCGCTCTCGCAGTTCTTCTCCGAGTCCGGCCACAGCAATGGCTCCAAGGGGCTGCCGCAACTCTCCGACGACGAAGTCCGCTTCCTCAGCCAGATTCGCCGCTACGCCACGAACCTGAACGACAGCGACCGTAAGCTGGTGCTGGCTATGGTTAAGAAGATGGCGTCAAATTCGAAGTAGCCTTTGGACCTCAGCCTTTGGACCTCAGCCGTCGGACCTCAGACCTCAGACCTCAGCGAGAACTTTCTGGCGGAACGAAAGCCGGCGCCGTACGCCGCCTCGGAGGCGGGGAGGCGAATCCGGGCCCAGAATCCAAAGCCGAGGTCTGACGTCTGAGGGCTGAGGTCCGTTTTTCCCTTACTTTCGTACCATGACCCTTGGTGACCGATGGGTACCTCGCCCTCGCGCCCCCTCCTCACTACACTTGAGCCTGGAGACTCCTCGTGACCACCGATGAAGAACTGAACGTGCTCGAGACCCAGCTCCGGCGGCTGAAGATCGAGTACGAGGTCTACTTCAGCAATCCGACCAAGAAGCCTCCCACCGACATCGAATGGAAAGTGCTCTCCCTGCTACGCAAGTTTTCCGACGGCGGACGGATGAGCTTCTCCCAGCGCTTCCGCTACAACGAAATGGCCCAGCGCTACGC
>JBAVAV010000205.1:0-1517 GCA_049585895.1 Candidatus Sulfotelmatobacter sp.
GCGCAGGGCTGGGAGAAGTCTTCAGTTTCCAGACCTTAATGGTTTTCCCTCCACTACTGACGATGCGAGCGGCACCATCTTTGGGATCGACAAAGTAGGACTCGCCACACCAGCACGCGCCGATGGAGTAGCTCCCCAAGGCATGGTTGTGCGATGACAAGCCCCCCAGGTGGTCTTCGTTCATCAGGTACATGGTTCCGTACTTGCCGGCCGCCACAGCCAGATGCGGCTTGGAGCCCGGCTGGTCCGGCAGAACCAGCACTCCCCCGGAGCCGAAATCCAGATCACCCAGATCGAGGCTGTCTTGGTTGCTGGGTGTAAACAAATCGATCACGCCGGTCAGCGTGGGAGACGCTTTCACCACGCTCTCCTGGATGTTGGTCACGCCGTCATACGTTGTGTAATAGGAATTACCGGTCACGAACAAGACATTGCCCTCGTCATCGGCGGCCGGGCCATTGCCCGACATCCAGATCGACGAAAGAAAGTAGCTGTTCGGCGCGATGGCCTGGGTATCGATCAGTTGATTTGGCGGCAGTGGAGTTAACGTTCCTGTATTCCAGCCCAGCAGCCACCCGCGCGAAAGATTCGCCTGGGTATCGCAGAAAGCACCGAAGGCGGCATAGACGTTGCCGTTCACCATCAGCAGAGCGGGCCGCTGGCGCTGATAAGTTGCGTTGAAGCTGAAGGTGGTGCCGTCGGTCAGAGTATGCGAAGCCGCCACCAACTGCGGAGGAACTTTGTCGGTCAGGCTTCCGAGGTCGAGCGCGTGGATGCGATAAGCGGGCCCGGTCGAATCCTGCGTGTAGACCATGGCGTAGAGCGTGTTGCTGCTCAAGTCGATCACCGGCGTCGAATGGATGCCCAGACTTGGAGTCTGGCCGCAAATCGCGGGCGGTTGCACGGGCGTGCCGAAATTTGGGCTCAGCAAGACGCTGCCGCTTTCGGCATCGATGGCGTAGATCGTGTTCCCTTCCGTCGCCACATACACCACATTGTGAGTGCCCTGAAAGTTGCCGGCCGTGATTAACACTCCCGGTACGACGAGCGGTTGCCCATCCACCTGGGCGTCCAAAGCAACGGTATGCAGGCGCCCAAAAGATTTGCTGTTGACGTTGGCCGGCGTGAGCGTGGTCTCATTCTGGTTCCAGCCCGTGCGATTGTTGTCGTAGTGATGAGTCGTGATCGCGGTCTGGCCTGGGGCCAGCAGTGTGCCCACCAAAATCGACGTGGCGACGAACGCAATCCTGCGAACGAACTGAGTGGTGTGGCGAAGCGGCATCGAGTGATCTCCCTGTGACAGTTGCTTTTGCAGCTGTGGGGGGTGCAGTCGTTTTCAGAAATTTCCGTCTAGCTTCCGGTACTTTGCCAGCAGCAATCCGGGTGGAAGCTGAACGTGCTCCGTAGTATTGAGCGAAAAAAGGGAGGAGGGTTACCGGGCAGAGTGTATGGCATTTCGACCCGGGGTGCAAATGCAATTAGGAAGTGAAAAGGAAGTAGTCCAAAGTGCGTAGCCC
>JBAVAV010000206.1:0-4609 GCA_049585895.1 Candidatus Sulfotelmatobacter sp.
GTGTTGCTGGTTCGTTTTCTGCTGTTCCGCAAACCCATCGACAGCGCATTCTTATGGGCGCTCGCAGCTTCGTTTCTGGCCCTGGACTTTGGCGGCCTCGGTCGCGTTCCGGTGGCATATTTCGCAACCGCAGCCTTCATCCTGGGAGTCTCGATCGTCGAGACTTCCTACTTGCTCGCCTATCACGATGAACTGACCACATTGCCCTCGCGGCGGGCCTTCAATGATGCGCTGCTGCGTCTCGAACCGCCTTATTCCATCGCCATGGTCGACATCGATCACTTCAAGCGATTCAACGACACTTACGGACACGACATCGGCGACCAGGTCTTGCGTTTGGTTGCGTCCCGCTTGGCCCGGGTTTCGGGAGGTGGACGTGCCCACCGCTTCGGCGGGGAAGAATTCGCCATCCTGTTTCCCGGCAAAACGACAAAGGACGTCGTGGACCATCTTGAGCAACTCCGTGCCGCCATCGAGGCAGGTACATTCCGCCTGCGGGGCACAGACCGCCGCGATATTCCACGCGGTCCGGATCGCCGCAACGGTGCGCGTGCCCGGGGACGTACTCGCGCAGACCGCGCCTTTCGTGAGCTGATTCGGACTGTCGACCCCCAGCTACTGTCGGTGACCGTGAGCATCGGCGTTGCCAGTTCTACTCGCGAGAAACCAGATGCCGCCGAAAAGACCGTTCAAGCAGCCGATGGAGCGCTCTACCGTGCCAAAGCGGCCGGCAGGAACCGCGTCGAAACTGCTTCGTATCCTCGCCGCCGCGCCCGCGCTAAGGCTGCGGGTATCGCTTAGGAAGACATGGACATGACTGCAAAGACTCAGGGATGAGTGATTCTGCCCGCGCAGATTGCGGCGCTCGAGATACGATCCGTCTGGTCTCGAAATTCAGCCCGAAAGAACGTAAGGCCCGGATCGCCACTTCAGGGCGGGAAGTGTGGCAAATCCGGGCACTCACGTTTTCGCAAGCACCGCAGGCCGTGCGGTCAGCCCGTGGTGGATGGGGTTGGGTTCCTACGTCCACTGCCGTTGCAGGCAGGACACTTCAAACGGATAAACGCGACGCCTTCGGACTTACCACTGATGTCCACAGGCCTGGCAATGTATCCGGTACCGCCACAGTGCGGGCAGTCTTTCGGATTCACTCCCTCCCCCCTCAGTTGCCTACCATTGTGCAACGGCTTCCGGGCCAGGAGCGGCACAAACTGATTTGTGTTACGAAACGCGAACAGGACTTCCAGACAGCCAGTACAAGAAACTCGATTGGCCTTCCGATAAGCACCGCTGACAGATAACAACCGGCCGGTGTTTTCCCCTCAGCGAGGATGCTTATGGTGAGTTTGTAGTCTTTAGACAGTAGCCTCTACCTGGCCCTTTCTCGCTGGTTCCGATTCGATGCGCGGCCGCGAAAACGTCACCACCACAGCCTTTGACGTCGGCGTGTTGCTCTTTAGCGCGACGCTGCCAATCGGCACCAGCACGTTCGCCTCAGGAAAATAGGTGCCCACGCAGCCTCGCGGAATGTCATAAGGCACGGCGAAAAATCCAGAAGCCAACCGCAGTTCTTCTTTGCCTCCGCTCCAGAAGTGGCTGGTGATGTCGAGCAAATGCCCGGCTTCCCATCCGTTCTCTTCCATGTCGAGAGGATTAATGAGCACGACGCGACGGCCGTGAAAAACGCCGCGATACCGGTCGTCGAGGCCATAGATGGTCGTGTTGTATTGATCATGCGTGCGCAGCGTGGTCAGCAAAAATTGACCGGGCTGCAGATCAATGGCTTCCATCGGCGAAACCGTGAAATTCGCCTTCCCAGTTGCGGTCTCGTACTCATCGTTTCTGGCCGCGTTCGGAAGGTAGAACCCGCCCGGTTTTCGAACTTTGCGGTTCAAATCGTCGCAGCCCGGGATCACCTGGGCAATCAAATCGCGAATCCGGTCGTAGTTTTCGATCAGAGTTAGCCAGTTGATTTCCGTCCGTCCCTTCAGCGTTGCCACTGCAAGATGGGCCACGATTGCCGGCTCACTCATTAACTGTTCCGACGGTGGCTCAAGCGAGCCGCGTGAGCTGTGCACAATGCCCATTGAATTCTCGACGGTGACAAACTGCTCGCCGCCGGCTTGGACGTCGCGGTCGGTGCGGCCGAGACACGGAAGAATTAGCGCCGTTTTGCCGGTAATAAGGTGCGCGCGGTTCAGTTTAGTCGAAACATGCACGGTCAGACGGCAGCGGGAAAGAGCCTGGGCGGTGAACTCAGTGTCGGGCGTGGCGGAGAGAAAATTTCCTCCCATGGCGAAAAAAACTTTCGCCTCGCCGCGATGCATGGCCTTGATCGATTCCACTACGTCCCAGCCGTGCTTGCGCGGCGGCTCGAAACCGAACTTGTCGCGTAACTTGTCCAGGAAACCGTCGGGCATTTTCTCCCAGATTCCCATCGTCCGGTCGCCCTGCACGTTCGAATGTCCGCGAACCGGGCAAACTCCCGCGCCCGGACGCCCCATGTGACCACCGAGCAACAGCAGGTTCACGACTTCCTGAATGGTCGCAACCGCGTGCCGTTGCTGCGTCAGGCCCATCGCCCAGCATGCGATCATCGCCTTCGACCGCATCACAACGTCCGTGATCTCACTAATTTGCACGCGCGAGATTCCGCTTTGCTCCACAATCTCATCCCATGAAGTTGTTGCGATCGCTCTGCGAAACTCCTCAAAGCCCTGAGTTTTCTGCTCGATGAATGACCGGTTTACAACCTGTCCCGGCCGCCGTGCCTCTTCTTCCAAAATTTCCTTGCAAACTCCCTTGAAAAACGCAAGGTCGCCGCTCAACCGCAGCTGCACAAAATGTTTGGCAAGCTTCGTACCCGGCCCAAACAGGTGCAACACTTCCTTCGGATGCTTGAAGCGTGTAAGGCCGACCTCAGCCAGTGGGTTAACGCTGACGATCGGTGCCCCGCGTCGCGCCGCCCGCTGCAAAGTGGTAAGCATCCGGGGATGATTCGTGCCGGGATTCTGCCCAATAATAAGGATGGTATCGGCGCCATCGAAGTCCTCTAACCTGACCGTCCCCTTGCCCACTCCAATCGCTTCCTTCAATGCCGCACCCGAAGATTCGTGGCACATGTTCGAGCAGTCGGGCAGGTTATTGGTACCGAATTGGCGGACGAAGAGCTGATAGAGAAAGGCTGCTTCATTGCTAGTCCGGCCGGAAGTGTAGAAGATTGCTTCGTCGGGGCTGACGAGCGCGTTCAATTCGCGGGCAATGAGAGTAAACGCATCCGCCCAGGAAATCTCTTGGTAGTGATCAGATCCGGCACGCCGCACCATAGGATGTGTCAGTCGCCCCTGATGTCCCAGCCAGTAGTCGGACTGTTGCGAAAGCTCTGGAATACTCCACTGGCGGAAGAAATGTGCCGTCACTCGCTTGGTCGTTGCTTCTTCCGCAATCGCTTTTACGCCGTTCTCACAAAACTCGGCCGTCGCACGATTTTCGTCCGGATCAGGCCAGGCGCAACCGGGGCAGTCAATGCCATCAAACTGGTTCAGGCGAGCCAGAGCTTTCGCGCCCCGAAAGAGACCTGGCTCTTTGAAAGTGACTTCCGTGGACGTAAGCACCGATCTCAGTCCGGCGGCGACTCGCGGACGCTCCGTGACCTTGATCTCGTCTGTATCGAGAGGTGTTTGCGCCCGCGCTCGCAGAGGTTCTCCTTCGGAAGAAGAAACAGGTTCGCCGGGCCGGGAAGGTTTCGGTCCCTCAGTGGGCCGAACAGATCGTATCGCCACACAGTAAGTTTATGACAAAAGGGGGTAGTTCGAGGTGTTTCGGCCGATGAGCCACACGTGAGGACAGGACGAAGGAATAAGTGACGGAAACAGAAATGTATGCGGCAAAGCTTGCTGACGATGCAGCAAAGAGCCCAATCTCAGACGTGGTAAACTGTATTCCCGCACACGCCGGAGAGGTGGCAGAGTGGCCGAATGCGGCGGTTTGCTAAACCGTTGTACGGGCTAACACCTGTACCGAGGGTTCGAATCCCTCCCTCTCCGCCAGCTCACTCACAGGTGGGCACTTAATACTCCTGCTGAACAGAACCCTTAGCCTTGATGTCCCCATCTGGAGCACAAGTGGAGCACAATAAGGCTGAGTCCAACATATCGCAGGAATTCAACTATCCTTGAGGACGCGCAGCGGTACTTTTGGCTCCTGCCAGAACATGACGATCTTCAGTTGAATCCCGAAATTGGAGAGCAGAATCTCGATTTCCTCCCCGATTATGTCCGGCACGTCGGAATCTACAGAAGAATTGCAGATTGTACCTCCGTATTCCGGTAATCACAGACATATAGCCGGAGGGGTGAGATTTGGCACGGTACCGATCATACATTTTCTGTTCTAGGAATCCTTCCGGCTCAGCGGCGACGTCGTATTTTTCAAACCGGACGCGAATTCCTCCGTCTAGGACTTCTTCGAAGGGCTTGCGGAAAGTTGGGAGCCGATCGACGATAGACCTAAGTTTCTTGATTGCTGCTTCACTGACCGATCCTCGATTATTGTGCTTCAGGACAGCCCTGAAGCGATATTTTGTAGGGTGCTCCCGAGACCGCTCTTC
>JBAVAV010000207.1:0-7087 GCA_049585895.1 Candidatus Sulfotelmatobacter sp.
TTGGCACATTTGCCTTGTACCTCAAACGCACGGGGACTCCGGAAGGCCCTCATCTCAAGCTGATCGAGATTGCCACTCGTTTGGCGGGCATCGCCATTGAGCGCCAACTCAAGCAGGATCGCCTCCATTTGTACGAGGAGATCGTCCACAAGTCGACCGAAGCGATCCGAATTTCCGATCCTGACGGCAGAATCATAGAGCAAAATGCCGCCCATCTCGCGCTGTTCGGTATTCCCGACGAGGTACTGAAAGGCCAGTCTGCCTCCGTGATCTTCGGAGAAGAACAGTGGGATCGCGTCCGCGCAATCCTGATTGAAACCGGACACTTCCGTGGAGAACTTGTTGCCACTCTGCATGGCCAGCCCCACTCCATCGAAGTCTCCATCATCTCGGTGAAGAAGGATGACGGCAGCGTCGCCTGCCGTGTCACTCGCAGCCGCGATGTCACCGAACAACGAAAAGCCGAAGAAGCGTTGAAAAAATCTCATTCCGAACTCGAATCTCAAGTGGCGCAGCGCACGGTGGCATTGCAGAACCTGTCGCAGCGGCTGCTCCAAATGCAGGATCAGGAGCGTAGGAGAGTAGCTCGTGATTTGCACGATAGCACCGGCCAGACTCTCGTTGCCCTCAAGATGACGGTGGCCGCCATTCAGGAAAAGTTCAGGGAAGATCAGAGCACGTTACGGGCTCTTTCCGATGTTGCGGAACTCTCTGACCGGGCGCTTCAGGAGATTCGCACCACATCCTACCTTCTGCATCCCCCACTTCTGGATGAGGCTGGCTTTTTTTCCGCTGCCAAGTGGTACGTCGAGGGATTTGCGCAACGCAGCGGCATGCAGGTGAGCTTCGAGCCTCCACGCCGCTCCGAACGAATGCCCGATGCCATCGAAATGGCTCTTTTCCGCATACTGCAGGAGAGCCTTACCAACGTCCATCGGCACTCGGGCAGCAAGAAGGTGGAAATTCAGGTGGCCGTGAGCGATAACAAGGTTGTGATGCGGATTAAGGACTTTGGCGGAGGCATGCCGGCCGAGGTGATCGAACGGTTTCGTTCAAGCCGCAGCAATGACGGTGTGGGCCTGGTTGGCATGCGAGAGCGAGTACGCGAACTTGGTGGTCAACTCGAAATTCAATCCGGCGCCGGCGGCACTATGATCGTTGCGCAACTCTCCTTGCCACCCAGCCACCAGAAAAAGCCCGCGGCTTCTTAAGGTTTCAGCAATTCAGCCTGGCTCGCTTAAATCCTGCAGGAATATGAGCGGCCACTTGCGGGCCGGAATCAAGCTGCAGCCGGGCCCAGGTGAAAATACGTTCCGCCTTCGAGCAGCGTTTCTACTGCCTTCAGAAGGCACCGCACATCCGCCTTGGGACAAAGTCCCTTCACTCCCGCTTTCTTCGCCTCTTGCTCTAATTGTCGCGAGGGATCGACCGTTACCATCAGGATTGGCGCTTCCGGGTGACGTTTGGTGAGCTGCCGGGACGCTTCCAGCCCGTCCATCTCCGGCATCGAGAAGTCCATCACCGTAACGTGGGGCCGGTGTTCGCGCCACTGCTCAAGGGCGCGACGCCCGTCTTCTGCCTCGCCTACCACAACCCATTCCGCTCTCCGTTCCAGAGCGGCCCGAAGCTGAGCCCGGATCATCGCGTTATCGTCAACCAAAAATATGCGGACCACGTCGCTCCCTTCGGTACGGCTTGTGACGGCGGGGGGAGCGGCCTCCGTATGAGTTCACGCTATCGCCTCAGCCAGCGCAAGGCCATACAGTCACCACCTGAGCCGCAACCTTGTTTAAGGATCAGATTGCGATTTCAAATCTGCCATTTCCGTTGGCGGGTGGCCACCTTTTCGCGGGCCAAGATCCTTGACGTTCTTTGCCAATGGTGGGTACCACGCACACCGCCCGCACGCAAACCACCATGGACGCGGTCACCGCCGATGCAACAATCACCTCTCCGGCCTAACCAGGCACGTCCTTGCCTGCTGGTTAAAACGAAGCGGCATGAAGGACGAATAGCGTTCGTTCATCAGGCTCAAGGACTCCGGCATAAAGACGAAAGTTAGCATCTGACGCGCGGCTTTGCCGAAGATGTATGCAATATCTTGCAAAGTCGGCGCCCTCTCTGGTCCGGCGAAAAATTATAATTGTCAAATTTCTGTAACGGAGGTCGGAGTCGCTGAATCTCGCGGTATAATCCCGGCGGCATTGAGATTCAAAACAGAAGCGCTGTCTCGGCACCTTCCCTCTGCGGTATTTTGTGTGGAAACATGCACTCAATCGACTTGACAAACCCAGAACTGAGAGGACTCCAAATGAAAGTTTTTCGCGGATACGCAATCGCGCTGCTAAGCCTGCTGACATGGGCAGGCGTGGCAAATTCCCAGGCTCCCTATACTCCTCACCCGCCCGGAGTTGTACCTCGACCGGTCACGAGAACGAATTCTGTCGTCTCGCAGGTAATTCCCCCTTCAGGCGCGACTTGGACGAAAGTTACCACAGCACCGCCCGTTTCCGTCGGATCGATGCTCTTGCTCACCGATGGTCGAGTCCTGGCGCATTCGGAGCCGAACTGTTCAGGCTGCACGGGAGACTACGCAACTTGGTACACTCTGACTCCCGACAATACCGGCAGCTATATCAACGGCACATGGTTGAAGGTGGCAACTTTGCCCGGCACCTACGCCCCGCTGTTTTTCGGCTCCGCCGTATTGCCCGATGGCAAAGTCGTGGTCCAGGGCGGGGAGTACAACTGCCCGCATTCCAGCTGCTCAGGGATTTGGCAGTCTTTGGGCGCATTATATGATCCTGCCGCCAACACATGGACGGCCACGACAGCGCCGAGCAGAAGTAACATTGGCGATGCCGAATCTGTAGTTTTACCGGACGGAACCTGGATGTTGTCGGAGTGCTGCGCCATCGCATTCGGGGACAGCACTTTCCCGGTTTATTACTACTTCAACGAAAGCACGCTGAACTTTACTAACAAGTCCAGCGCTTCGGATGGCAAGAACGATGACTTCGACGAAGAGGGCTGGAATCTTCTACCAAACGGTCAAGTACTAACGGTTGACGCTTATACCAGCAATACGGTTCTCACCGGCACGAATTCAGAGACCTACAATTCCACAACCAACGCCTGGACCAGTGCTGGAAGCACGATCAAACAACTCTGGGATTCGAGCTGCCAGAGGGGTGGCGGCAGCTTCGAAGTTGGGCCGGCCGTGTTGCGTCCGGACGGAACCGTGTTTGCCACCGGCGCCAGCGACTGCTCGGCGGGACACACGGCAGTTTACAATTCCTCGACCGGAACCTGGACCGCAGGACCGGACTTTCCCAACAGCGATGCTGCCAATGACGCGCCTGCCGCACTTGAAATTAGCGGCAACGTCGTTGTAGAAGCCAGCCCCTTCAGCGGCACATTCAGCGCGCCTGCCAAATTCTACGAGTGGAACGGCAGCACACTGACCGCTCTACCCAACCCGCCCAACGCCGTCAACACACCTTCCTTTGTGGGTCACCTGATGGTTCTGCCAAACGGGCAGATCATGTATACCGACTTCACGAAAGATGTTGAGTTCTTCACCTCGGTGGGAACCTTCAACTCGGCTTGGCAGCCAACCATCACCTCTGTTGCCAGCACCCTTACACCCGGATCGACTTTTCCGATCTCGGGAACTCAATTCAACGGCCTGTCACAGGCAAATGCCTATGGCGACGACTTCCAGGACGCGACCAATTACCCTCTGGTGCGCATCGTAAACAACGCCACCGGACACGTGTTCTATAGCAAAACCCACGATCACAGCACCATGGCTGTGGCGACGGGCAGCGCTCTGGTATCCACGAACTTCGATGTGCCCGCGGGAATTGAAACGGGGGCGAGTCAATTGTTCGTGGTTGCAAACGGTATTCCGTCGGCTGGCGTCGCCGTCACCATTTCGTCGTCGACTCCCGACTTCACCCTCGCCGCGTCTCCCACTCACATCACCGTAGCTCGGGGTGGCACCGGCCTCGTCAAGACCAAGACGACCATCTCCGGCGGTTTCAACTCCTCCATTGCTTTGACCGCTTCGGGACAGGGATCAGGCGTACAGGTGGCCTTCAACCCCAGCACCATTCCGGCGCCGGGAGCAGGGCACTCGGCCATGAATATCCGCGTGGCTTCAACCGCTGCAACCGGAACTCGCACCATCACCGTGAAGGGCGTAGGTGGTAGCCTGACCCATACAACTACGGTCACTCTCACCATCAACTAGGACGCTTGGATGTTTCAGCGCTCGCTGCCTCGGCAGTCAGCGACAAAAAGCCCGGACCTCACGGTCCGGGCTTTTTGTCCATGGGTGCAAGTTAATTCCGCCTATTTTGGTGATTGAACCAGGAAGGCTTGGCTGGTACTATTCCGCGCAAATGGTCGAAGAGAAGATTCGTGCCCACTTTGGCGAATATCTGGCCCATGCGGAAGTGGCAATTTATTCCATTCTGGCGGTGATGCTGGTTATCGCCGCGCTGGCAACCATCGCCAACTCGGGAAAAATGCTTTGGGATGGTCTTGGTCATTGGACCATTGCCGCCGAGACGCTTCGAGTATTGGATCAACTCCTGGTCGTACTGATGCTGGTGGAGATCTTGCACACAGTCCGCATATCCATCCGCTCACACTTCCTGGTTACGGAACCATTCCTGGTCGTGGGCCTGATCGCCTCGATCCGGCGGATTCTCGTGATTACTCTGGAAGCATCGAACCTGACTAAAGCTGGATCGTTTTCTGCGGAGAACGCGAACATATTTCGGGCGAGCATGATTGAGCTAGCCTTGCTCGGCCTGCTCATTCTTATCTTGGTATTTTCCGTAACCCTCTTGCGTCGCTTCGCGCCAAGCCCCAAGAGTGCCGAGGGCGTGTGATCCGTTTTGGGCTGTATTGTTGATGGGGTTGGGCGGGTGGTCCAGCCTTCGCGGCGTCTAGTGCCGCTGAATGCACGCGCGGACATCCGCACAAGACCCCCTCAAGCGACATGCGTGGCGCCGCTTGGGAATTCGCTGTCGGGAATGGTCAAGCGTGTCCTGGTGAGAACGCGGTTAACGACATCTTCAGCGTAGTCACGGTACAAGGTGTGTAACGTGCTGCGCCAGCCTGTCAGTTCGCCGCGCGCGAACTCAGTTTCCAGTCCCGCGGGGTCTTTTTCCTGCTCAGCATGAAAGCTCTTCAAGAGGAATTCGCCCTGTTCTACCAGGCGATTGATAGTTTCTGCGTTTTGCAGCGCTAGGTGCATGGTTGCCCCCCTTGGCGCGATCGAGTGCGTACAAGTGCCCGGGAGGGCCACAGTACTGCCGCCTTCCCGGGCCCAAAAGCTCAAAGCAAGAGGCTCAGAGAGCGTCCGTTACGCTGGTACGGCAACGGCGAGCTTATGGAACGTAGAGCTGACAACGTCAAAGGTCTGAACCTTGGGCGTTCCATCGATGAATCTTGCCAGCGTCTTCAACACTTGCGGATAGGTATTGGTGTTGTAAGTGTCGGCATCGTTTTTGTCGGCCCACAGGCTGATGGCTGTCACATCAACTCCGCCGGGACCAGCGAAAGTGATTTCGTCCTTGAAGCCATTCTGTTTACGAAGTAATGGAAGGACGTCTTTTTCAAACGCCTGCGTGTAGTCGGAGAGCATATTGGATTTCAGATGAATCGAGACATTGCGTGCAAACATGGCAACCTCCTTAGGTTGGGGTTGCTAAGAGAGACAACTTCAGATGAGCTGACTTAGTTCAGGGAACCTGAAATGAGGAGAAGGTGGTAACCACCTCAACTATTACCCTAGTCCTATCTGACGGGACTGTCAACCGGCCGTCCGACCCACCCACGCCTCCCGCCCAGCAAATGGAAGCTGAAGCCCGAAAGCCAAAGCCTGAAGCCCGCTCCTACCCTTTGACGCTAATCTTCGCGAACGACAACACCGCCCGCGAAGAAATCGGCCGGCCCATGGACATGGCAGGGCGGAAGGTGGTAAAGATCAGCATCCGCTTCACTTGCGGCATCAACTGCTGGGCGTCGCCTGGATCGGAAAGAATCTTGTAGTCTTCCACGCGCCCGTTCGAATCGACATAAGCTTCAATCACCAGCGAGTCCGCATTGATCGAACTCAGCGTCGTGCCAAATGAGCTCTGCTGCAATTCCGGGCCCGTATTCAGCATCAGCGGCACGTCGTCATTATTCGCTTGCAGCTGCCCGGGGATGCCAAGGATTCCCATCACCAGGCCGAAAATTACCAGGGCGCACATCAAGCCCGCCGTTGCCGGAACCATGAAGGCGTGCAGCCCGTTCTCCAGCCGTATCCGCAAGCCATCATACCCCGCAAACCGCGCCATCCGCGGCCGCCGCATCTCTGCCGCTTCGCGCGAGATTGCCAGACGCAACTTCAGCCCCAGGTCCGCGGGCGGCTGCGGTCGCCCGGTGCTCATCAGCAACTGCTGCGTCTGCCGCAGCAGCTTGTATTCTTTCTGGCAGGCCGGGCAACTCTCCATGTGCTCCTGCAAAGCCCGCATTGCTTTCCCTGAAATTGCGCCATCCAGATAGGGCGACAACAACCGCTTCGCCTCCGTGCACCTCATTGCCGTCGTCGTGCACTTCATGGCATCACCTCAACAACCCTTCTACGGCCTGCAGCAACCCGCGATGGCATTCTCTCGCTTTCTTCCTCGTCCGGCTCTGAAACCATCAGCCCAAGCTCTTCACCCACTTCTCGCACATACGGCGCCAACCGTTCCCGCAGTGCCTGCCGCCCGCGAGTCAGTCTCGACTTCACCGTTCCCAGCGAGATTTGAAGCAGCTCCGCGATCTCCTCGTATGACATTCCTTCCAGGTCGCGCAGAATAAGCGTGGTCCGGTACGGCTCTTGCACCTTGCGCAACTCCTCGTCCACGCGTTGCTGCACTTCCCGGTGGGCCACACTGTCAAATGGAGACTCGTGCCGATCCGCCAGCGCCGCTTGCATCGCTCCGTCTCCCCAGCTCAACCCGTCGGAATCCGCGGGATCGATCGGCGTTTCCTGCGCCTTGTGCCGGAACCACCACCGCTTCCGGTTCGCAGCCTCGTGCAG
>JBAVAV010000208.1:0-6002 GCA_049585895.1 Candidatus Sulfotelmatobacter sp.
GATAGATACAGTAGCTGTGGAGAGAACGAGTCAAGGGTTCAGGTAGGTCGAGCGGGAGCAGGCCAAGACCTTCTCGGCCGGAAGGTTCAGGGGGAAGGGCATTATGTTTGAACGTTATACGGAGAAAGCGAGGCGCGTGATTTTTTTCGCGCGCTACGAAGCCAGCCAGTTCGGCTCTCCCTACATCGAGACCGAACATCTGCTGCTGGGGCTCCTGCGCGAAGACAAGGCCCTGACGAATCGATTCCTGCGCTCTCATGCCTCGGTAGAATCCATCCGCAAGCAGATCGAAGGTCATACCACCATCCGGGAAAAAGTTTCAACGTCGGTCGATTTGCCTTTGAGCAACGAGTGCAAGCGCGTGCTGGCCTATGCGGCTGAGGAAGCGGAACGGCTTTCGCATCGTCATATCGGGACCGAACACCTGCTGCTGGGCCTGCTGCGCGAAGAGAAATGTTTTGCCGCGGAAATCCTGCATGAGCGTGGTTTGCGGCTCTCGACCATCCGTGAGGAACTCGCGCGGAGCAGCCAGGAAAAAGCGCAACCGCAACGGCAGCGGGAATCTTCGTTGTTGAGCGAATTCTCGCGTGACCTGACGCAAGCGGCGATGGATAGCCAGCTTGATCCACTGGTGGGGCGCGACGGCGAGCTCGACCGGGTCATTCAGATTCTGTGCCGCCGAACCAAGAATAATCCGGTGCTGATCGGCGAGCCGGGCGTGGGCAAGACCGCAATCGTTGAAGGGCTGGCGCAGCGGATTGCCGATGGCGAGGTGCCATCGTTTTTAGCCGATAAGAGAATTCTAGCGCTCGACCTTTCTTTGATTGTCGCGGGCACAAAATACCGCGGACAATTTGAAGAGAGGTTGAAGACCATTATGAAGGAACTGATGGAGTCGCAGAATTCCATCATCTTCATCGACGAATTGCACACGCTGGTGGGGGCGGGATCGGCAGAAGGATCGCTGGACGCCGCCAACATCCTGAAGCCGGCGCTGTCGCGCGGCGAGATTCAGTGCATCGGCGCTACCACGCCCGGCGAGTATCGCAAGTCGATCGAGAAAGACCGGTCGCTGGAGCGGCGTTTCCAGGCAGTGAAAGTCCCGCCGCCGAACGAGACGGACGCGGTCAAAGTGTTGTTCGGCATCAAGGATCGCTACGAGAAGTTCCACGCCGTCACCTACACTGACGATGCCATCAATTTTGCGGTCTCGCATTCGAACCGCTATATTCCCGACCGCTTTCTGCCCGACAAGGCCATCGATCTCGTTGACGAAGCCGGCGCCCGCGTCAAGCTGCGGCAGACGTCATTGCCGGAAGAAATTACCGAGGTGCAGAAGCGCATCAAGTTCATCGTGCACCGCATGGAAAATGCCATCGCGAACCACGAGTTCGAGAAGGCTCGTTTCTATTCCGATGAAGAACGCAAAGAGCGCGAAAACCTGCGCGCCTTGCGCGAGAAATATCATCTCGATGAATCTTCGACAGGCGTCGTAAACCGCGAAGACATCGAAGACGTGGTTTCGCGGTGGACGGGCGTTCCCATCACCTCGATCAAGGAAGAAGAAACGCAGAAGCTGCTGCGCATCGAGGAAGAACTGCACAAGCGCGTGATCTCGCAGGACAAGTCAATCAACGCGCTGGCCCGGGCGATCCGGCGTTCGCGCGCTGGATTGAAGAACCCGAACCGGCCCATCGGCTCGTTTCTGTTCCTGGGGCCAACTGGCGTGGGCAAAACCGAAGTGGCGCGCACGCTCGCGCAATTCATGTTCGGCACCGAAAAAGCGCTGGTGCGCTTCGACATGTCGGAATTCATGGAGAAGCATTCCGTTTCAAAGCTGATCGGCTCGCCTCCGGGATACGTGGGCTACGAAGAAGGCGGCCAGTTGACCGAGCGCGTGAAGCGCGCGCCATATTCAGTCGTGTTGCTGGATGAAATCGAGAAGGCGCACCCGGATGTATTCAACATTTTGCTCCAGGTGTTTGAAGATGGCCAGTTGACCGATGGGTTGGGAAACACGGTTGACTTCAAGAACGTGATTCTCATCATGACCTCGAACATTGGGGCGCGGCACTTGCAGAGGCGCGAGGGACTGGGTTTTCAGTCGTCGAAAGAAGACATGATCTCGGAGAAGGTGGAAGATCTGGTGAGGAACGAGGTCAAGCGCACCTTCAATCCGGAATTTCTCAACCGGCTGGACGAAATTATTCTGTTCCTGGCGTTGAGCGAGGTCGATCTGATCCAGATTCTGGAGCTTATGGTTACGCAGCTCAACACCAACCTGGCGCAGAAGTCGATCACGGTCACGGTGGCGGATGAGGCCAAAAAGTGGATCCTCAACCAAACCCTTACCGACCGCAGCTATGGCGCGCGGCCGCTGCGGCGGGCGCTGCAGAAGTACATCGAAGACCCGCTATCGGAAGCTTTGATTCAGGGCACGATCACCACGCGGCCGGCGTTCATCGAGGTCTTCCTCGAAGACAACAAGCTGTTCTATCGCCCCGTGGATTCGGAGAAGACCGAGGGAGTGTTGTTGTACGAGAACAGTTAGTCTTCAGCTATCAGCTTTCAGCCGTCAGCGATAAGCTGGCGGCTTTTGTTTTCGAGGTCGCCCGCCCAGCCTGCCATTGGCGCGTGACGCAACCTTCTTGGATCGGCTGCGCGATCGGCCTCCGGCCTGACCCAGTCGCGACGCCATCCATCTCTTCGATCCCAGAAATCCCTCCAGCAGTCCGGGCACGTAAAGGTCCGCATCGAGGTTGGGAAAATGGAGTCCGAAGCCGGAAGGGCTGATTTCAATCGCCTCAAGCTGCGAGGGCTTGGCGCGCTCCAGCCCCTCCGCATCCTGCGGCAAGAAGCTTATTCTGAGCCGCGAACTGAGCTGGACTACGACGGTTCCGCTGGCCCGGTCATAATGTGCGGAGACGGCCTGCGGGAAAACCCTCTGTAGCTCTCGAGCCCGTTCCGTCGCCTCTTCAAAATGGTTATTCAATGCCATGAATTCCCTCCCAAGCTTCGCAGAGGTCCTTGAGGCTGTTCGCCAGCCCCAACTAAATGTCAGCGAGTTCGCGCTTCGAAAATCTGTAGTTTTCCCGAACCTCCGGCGGCCCCGCCGGACAGATAAGGAGGAACACGGCCCCGGATCCCATCCGATTACGCGAACATGTGCCGGCCGGTGATCGTTGGAATAGACAACCACACGCAGTCCCTCCCACCTGAGTACAGTCGGCACTGAGGCAGTATATCACATTTCCTAAGCGCTTAGGTTATTGATGCTAGGACGTCCAAATAATAATGCGCTCAACCTCAAGCTGCTCACTTCCCGCATTCGCGGTCTAACCCTCGTAAGGCACGAATGTTCACATATCTTTCGGCAGAGCGGCTGTGATTTAGCCAGCCCCGCTTCTCCATTGTCTTCCGTTCCGTGTCTTCCGTACCGTGGAAAAGCCTTGCCGGACGCGGGAAGATAGGCATTCCCCTCCATCTTGGGTGCCTTGCGCTGCCCCGGCCAAGAACACTGGAAGGACTCAACCCGGAAGGCTGGTGCAAACGAGGGCAACCTCCACTCATGCCGGAATCCCAGAAGTCGGAAATCAACAGGTCTGAAAGTATTGCTGCGCCTGAATCGAATGAGGTGTGCGAGAGCTGGCGGCAGGTGGTGCAGGTTGCGCTGGGAGTTTTGCTGCTTGCCGGCGCGGCCGTCCTGCTCCGTTACCGCGCCCCGGTAGCGCCGCAGGGTCCGCAACCGGAGGATCTTCAGAAGCAGGTGCATCGACTGGCGCAGCAGGTTCAGCAACTCGAGCAGGAACAGGAGATGCCGGCGAAGGTGCTCAACCGGTACCGGAATTCCATCGGTTACATCTCCGGGGTGTACCAGATTGGATTCGCCAACCAGCGTCCGGCCATACGGGCACGCGTTTCGGGGACGGGATTCCTGATGGGCGAGGGACTGCTCACCACGAACCGGCATGTGGCCGAGCCGTGGTATGGAGATGCCGAGGCGGAAGCGCTGATGCAGCACGGAGCAACGGCTACGTTAGAAAGCCTGGTGGTGTTCTTTCCAGGTTCACCGACGGCGCTGAGTTTGAAGCCCGCCGCGGTTTCTTCCACCTGCGATCTGGCGGTATTGCGAATCGAGGACGCCGACGCGGTGCGTGGACTTGCCGCGCTGCCGCTGGCGAAGTCGGTTCCAGCAGCGGGGGAAGTCGTGACCGTGATCGGGTATCCGATGGGGATTGCCGGCATGGTGGCGAAATCTCCCCCCGGTATTTACCGGCACATGGCGTACCGGCACAACGACATCACAGCGGCAAGCGAACTGGCGGCACTCTCGCTGATTCGGCCATCGGCTACCTTCGGCCATTTGGGCGACGTAGTAGGGGACAAGCTGATTTACGATGCTCCAACGGCGCACGGTGGCAGCGGAGGCCCGGTGTTCGATTCCAAAGGGGAAGTGATTGGGGTGAACTCGGCCTATATTGACGGATTCTCCGGCGGCACGCTGGGCGTCTCGGTGGATGCGCTGCGTCCGCTGCTCGGGTCGGCCCAGAAGCGCTGATGCCCGGCTCTCGTGCGGCCCGAAGTCGTTGCCGAGCTTTCAGCGGCTGTTAACCTCATTCTCGATGTACTACGTTCCAGATAGAAATCAATGCGCCTGAGCTCAGTTGTCCCGCATATATATCGTTCTACGATATACTTAAGATTAGAGTAGATCGCTTCACGATACACTTGACGGTAATGAAGAAACTTACACAGGCGGACTATCAGGCCCTGGCGGAGTTCCGCTATCAGATTCGCCGCTTTCTTCACTTCAGCGATCGTGCGGTGAAAGGAGCAGGACTGGAACTGGCCCAGTATCAGCTCATGCTGGCTATTAAAGGCATCCCTACCGGAGTGCGGCCCCGCATTCGCGAACTGGCCAACCGGTTGCAAATCCTGCATCACAGCACAGTAGAGCTGGTGAATCGGCTGGAAGCAGGGGGATTTGTCCAGCGCGAGCGCGCCCACGACGACCGCCGAGAAGTTCTGCTTGCGCTCACGCCCAAAGGAGAGAAAGTCCTAAGCGAATTGGCCCTGCATCATCAGGAGGAGCTTCGCTCTGCCGGTCCAGCGCTGGTGGGCGCTCTGCGGCGAGTAATGCAGGCGGACGAGAATCGCAGACCGCGGAGCCATGCCTCGGCGAACACAAAAGGAAAGAGCAAACATTCATGAGTGCCGATGGCGAAACTCCTTCTTCGACGAACGACCTCGGGTCGAGCCTGCCAGCCGCCGCCTTTGCCTTACCGCCGCAACCCGCGCCTTTCCGCATGTTGCTGGTTTCGCTGCTATCGGCCGCCATCGGCCTGGCAGCGGGTGTGGTCGCTTTTGCGCTGTACAAGCTGATCGGACTGTTCACCAACCTCTTCTTCTTCCATCGCTGGTCTGCCGACTTCTCCAGCGCCCAGCACAATCATCTGGGCTGGATGGTGATCGTCACTCCGGTTGTGGGCGGCATCATCGTCGGCATCATGGCGAAGTATGGCACTTCGAAAATCAAGGGGCACGGCATTCCCGAGGCAATGGAAGCGGTCCTGGTCAACCGCAGCCGCATCGCGCCGCGCGTGGCCATTCTGAAACCCATATCGGCCGCGATCGCCATCGGAACCGGCGGCCCATTTGGAGCGGAAGGCCCCATTATTCAGACGGGCGGAGCTTTGGGTTCGCTGGTGGGGCAGGCTTTTCACACGACCGCGGTCGAACGCAAGGTTCTGCTCGCCTGCGGCGCGGCGGCCGGGATGTCGGCCACTTTCAATACTCCAATTGCGGGTGTGATTCTGGCCATTGAGCTGCTGCTTTTCGAGTTCAAGTCGCGCTCGTTTATTCCGCTGGTCATCGCCAGCACACTCGCCACGGCGGTGCACATGCGGCTGCTCGGCGTGGGACCGATGTTTCAGGTGAGCGCGATGAACTTTGGCATCCCTCGTGCTTTGCCTTTCTATCTCGTGCTGGGGCTGATCTGCGGC
>JBAVAV010000209.1:0-1542 GCA_049585895.1 Candidatus Sulfotelmatobacter sp.
ACCTAGCCCAGCCCGCCGCGCCTGTCCAGATCAAGCCGGACCAGACCAAGCCCCGCCAGACCTCGCCATTCCAGACCGGGCCTTGTCACACCCGCCACGCCAAACCACGCCGGACAAAGCCCCGCCAAAACAGGACGAGCCCGACCGGACCAAGCCTCGCGTTGCCCGCCCCGCCGCGACAGGCCTTGTCGTACCGGGCCATCCAGACCCGGCCATGTCTTATCCCGCCACGCCCGCCGGGCCTCACCTAGCCGCTCCGTACCATGACTCTCCGGACCTTGCCGGACCAGACCGTCACGCCGCATCCTCGCGTTGCGGATCGACGACGGCGCGCAATCCAGCGACGCGTTCGAGTAGTTCCTCGATTTCGTCGTCGAGGTGCAGACCCACTGCCAGTTCTCGTGCCCGCGTCAGCACACTGCTGACGCGTTCGAGTTCCGAAGTGAGCGCCCGCCTGGCGCGGTCCGGATCGTCGCGGAGGCTCTCGACGGTCGCGTAGCCCTGCGTCTGCGGTTCGACATCCGGATCGCGGACATAGCGCGGCAGCGTGTACGAGTGCGTTTCGGTGTGGACGGCGTAGCGGACAAGCCGCACGATCTCCCGCGTGCGTTCGAGCCAGTGCGTCTCGGCGGCCCGCTCGACGTCCCAATCGTAGAGATCGTGGAGCGGGCTGTCGCCGCGTTTGGCGTCGGCGAGAATCGTCTCGGCGCTCGTCTTGCCATCGCGTTCGAGCGCGACGATGTGATCAACGTGCCGTGTCGTCAGGCGGCGATTCATGACACGCTCGCCGGTTGCGGCGCGGTCGGTGCGGCCTGCCCGCGCACCTGACGCCGTTCGACTTCCTCATCGAACCACGAGAGGATGTCGGCCGTTTCCTCGTCGTAGGGTTCCGGATGGTCCATCGCCGCGAGCTGTGGCGCACGTCCGCCGTTCTTGACGATGCGCGCGAACTCGGCGTCGGTCGGCTCGACCATGCGCCAGCCGCCGAAGTGCATCGCGCCCTTCTCGTTGCGGCCGTCGCCGACACCGATATAGAGGCCCGCCGCCGCCAGCAAGCGGATCACGGTCTGCGCGCGGATGATCGGCTCGACAAACTTGACGGTGAAGCGGCACGCCCACTCGGGTTGAATCGCGCGGAAGCGAATATCCGGCGTGTGATTCATGTCGCTGTTCCGAACGGGCATCGCGGAGATTTGCGGCACGCCGTAAACGGGCAAGTAGTCGCCCTCGACCCAGACCAAGCGACCGATCTGCGCCTTCTTCGTGCCCGGCAGGTCGAGTGCTGCACTCCGCATCGCGCCCTTGAACGCCGAGGCCTTGATGCCGATCACCGTGGGCGCTTTCGGGTCCGACAGTCGGTACGGTGACGCGCGAAACTCGGCCCACGGGTCATGCTTCATCGTGCGTTCTTTATCCACGGACGTTTTCTTCCGGCTCGGATACACCAACTCGCGCCAGACTTTTTCGCTCATGCGGTTGTGGATGATGCCCGGAGGGTCACCCTCGCCGACGACAAAGGCCTCGATGCGGCCATGTTTCACG
>JBAVAV010000210.1:0-3212 GCA_049585895.1 Candidatus Sulfotelmatobacter sp.
CTGCAGCTGTACCAGTCCGGATAGTGTTCCAGTATCCGTCGCAAGCTGGACCGCGAGTAGCGGCACGCTTTCAGGCAGTGGCAATACCGCCACGCTGGACACGACTGGCGCATCGCCGGGTACGATCACCGTCGGCGCTACCTGCACCGATTCACGCGGCCTGACCGGCCAGGCTACGACGCAAGTCTCGGTGGAGAATCCTCCGCCTCCGCCGCCGAAGGCGTCCAAGCTCAGCCAGTGTGACTTCCCCAACGAGAAGAAACCCTGGCGCGTCGACAATACCTGCAAGGCCATCTTGGATGACGTAGCCAAGAACCTGCAGCAGAATCCCGACAATAAGCTTGTGATTGTCGGCAATGCCGGGCCAACCGAGAAGCGCAGAAATCTTGCCGGCGAACGCGCCGTCAATTCCAAGGCGTATCTGGTGGGCGGCGAAGCGAAGCAGGGCATTGATGCCAGCCGCATTGAAGTGCTTACCGGCAGCGGCGGCACCAAAACAGCCGAGTACTGGATCGTGCCTTCGGGCGCGACCTTCGACTCGACCGGCACTGCAACCGTGGATGAGTCCAAGGTAATGGCTGTCCCGGATCATCCCAAGCCGGCAGCCAAGAAGAAGG
The DNA here is from genome assembly GCA_049585895.1 of Candidatus Sulfotelmatobacter sp. Taxonomy (GTDB): domain Bacteria; phylum Acidobacteriota; class Terriglobia; order Terriglobales; family Acidobacteriaceae; genus Sulfotelmatobacter. Next base: position 618 of record JBAVAV010000210.1, read on the forward strand.
CTGCCAAGAAAGGGAACTGACTTCGCCTGTGAAGTCAAAAGGCCGGTCGGCGACGCCGATCGGCCCCTTTTTTTTCGTGTCCTTCAGTAACTTGTTGCGCCTGGGTTACCCTGTCAGGCTTAGGTGCAATCCAATTTTTTCTGAAGTGGGACTGAACCGCTATGAAAACTGCCTGGCTTAAGTTGCTGATGATGTTGATGTTAGCTTCCGTGTGCGCCGAAGGCGCAGGGACTCGCCAATGGACCGTTCTCGGCCCAGATGGAGGCGATGTTCGCAGCTTGGCCTCCGATCCGCATAATCCGGACCGTGTTTTCCTGGGCACGAGCACCGGCGTTGTTTTTGTCTCCGAGGACGGCGGCCATAACTGGGCCCGATTTGCCAAGCTCGGGACCGGCGACGATTATGTGCTCGATCACATTGCCATCGATCCGCAGAACTCCAAGACGATTTTCGTTTCCGCGTGGAGCGTGCAGGACCAGAGCGCGGGCGATATTTTCCGTACCCACAATGGCGGCAAGGATTGGGAAGCCCTACCGGCCATGCACGGCAAGTCGGTGCGGGCCATGGCGATTGCGGCTTCCGATTCGAAAGTCGTGGTGGCGGGAGCGCTCGACGGCGTCTACCGCAGCACAGACGCCGGAAATCACTGGGCGCGCATTTCTGACGCCGGTGTCAAGAACGTCGAATCGATTGCCGTCGATCCCAAAGATCCCAACGTGGTCTATGCCGGAACGTGGCACCTGGCGTGGAAAACCAGCGACGGCGGCGCCAACTGGCAGCACATTAATAAGGGCATGATCGACGATTCCGACGTCTTCTCGGTCATCGTCAGTTCCGCCAATCCTGCGGAAGTCTTCGCCAGCGCCTGCTCGGGCATCTATAAGAGCACCAGCGGCGGCGACCTGTTCCAGAAGATTCAGGGCATTCCCTTCACGGCGCGGCGCACGCGCGTGTTGAAGCAGGATCCCAGCAACCCGGCCATTGTCTATGCCGGCACCACTGAGGGCTTGTGGAAGAGCGCCGACGAGGGCAAGAACTGGAAGAGGATGAGTAATCCCGAGGTCGTAGTTAACGATGTGCTCATCGATCCGCGCAACTCGCAGCGCGTGCTGCTCGCCACCGATCGCAGCGGCGTGCTGGCCAGCGACGACTCCGCGGCCACGTTCACAAGCTCCAACCACGGATATACCCACCGCTATGTCAGCGCTATCCTGGCTGATAACAAAGAAACCAACACCCTTTATATCGGCGTGGTGAACGACCGCGAATTCGGTGGTGTGTTCTCCACTCACGATGGCGGGCAGAACTGGCAGCAGAAAAGTGCAGGCTTGGGCGGCCGGGACGTCTTCACGCTGAAACAAGCCAACAACGGAACCCTGGTCGCCGGAACCAACCGCGGCATGTTTGAACTTGTGCCGGGCAGCACGGCCTGGCATCCGATCAACGATGTGGTATTCGAAAAGACTGTCTCGCACACTGTGAAGTTGAAGAGCGGCAAGACAAAGACAGTGAATTCCACGGCCAGCACCCGCTCCGTGCTGGAAGGCCGGGTCAGCGAGACCGCCCTGGGCTCGAGCCGCTGGTTTGCGGCGACATCCGCCGGTTTGTTCACCAGCAAGGATCAAGGCAAGGTCTGGATGGGCGGTCCTATCGCTGGGCAGCACGACTTCATTTCGGTGCAAGCGCAGGACGGCTTGGTAGTCGCGGCGACACGCTCCAGCCTGCTGGTTTCTCAGGATGCAGGAGCCGCCTGGCAGCCCGTGGTGTTGGCTTCCTATCCGATTGACGTTCGCAGCGTGACCGTGGCGCCGGATGGCCAAATCTTCGTAGCCACCCGCGAAGGCGCCTTCCACAGCGCCGATTCCGGCAGGACCTGGAATCACTTGGTGGCGGGATTGCCCGACAAAGACATCACCTCGGTCGCCTACGATGGCAGCCATAGGCGTCTGCTCGCAACCAGCGGCCAGACTGGCGTCGTGTTTGAGAGCACCGATGGCGGCAGCACCTGGCAGCGTGGGCCCGATTCCGGCTTTCCGCTGCGCCACATCAGCGTGGTGCACGGGCGCTACGTCGCGGCGACTCCGTTCGACGGTGTGATCGCGCAGCCGGAAAACGATCCGCAAAGCGCCAACGCCGGCAGCGGCTCCAACTAGCTTCGCTTCCAACCATCCGCTTTACTCAACCGGCCAAGCTCAATGTCCGGGCGTCTCTTCCTGGAACTATTTGTTCGTCTTTTGCTCGGCGCCGCGCAAAATCTACATTCGCCGCCCCAGGAATGCCGGGTAAGTCACTGATTAACCGGGAATATCCGATGGTATTTAGTTTGCCACTTACAGTCCAACGCGGAGTAGCGCGAGGATGGCAGAGTGATCCCGAGAGGGCAGAACGCCAAGTTGTGGTGCCTTGCGCTGCTGCTCGCGGCCTCCTGCGCCACGGGATGCAGTCGTTTGGGCGCTGCGGGCGGTGAGCAGAAACCTTCTTCCGAAGAGGCGAAGGCGCTTCCTTTCCACTCCGATGTAACGGACCACAACGCGCCCGGCGATGCGTCGCATCCGTCCTCCTCGGGAGCTGGCGGAGGTTTAATCTTTGCTTCCT
>JBAVAV010000211.1:0-1968 GCA_049585895.1 Candidatus Sulfotelmatobacter sp.
TTCCGGCGCCGGGGGCGGAATGTCGCGCGCAACTGGTCAAGCTCGATTCCAACGAGAACCCGTTCGGCCCGTCGCCAAGGGCCATCGATGCCATGCGTGCCACGCTGGCGGGCGTAAATTCTTATCCCGACGATGATTGCAGCCCGCTGCGGCGCAAATTGGCCATTTCCCACGACCTGCCGCCGGAACAGGTCATGGTCACCGCCGGCTCGACCGCTCTGCTCAGCCTGCTGTGTCAGACCTTGCTGGAACCGGGTCTAAACGCGGTCACGAGTGAACGCTCATTCATTGTGTATTCCCTTTCAGTGCACGTGACCGGCGCCACCCTGGTGGAAACTCCCACTATCAACGATGGGTTCGACCTGGGAGCAATTCTGGCGGCGATCGACTCGAACACACGAATTGTCTTCCTGGCCAATCCCAACAATCCCACGGGAACGATCCTGGAGCCGCCGATTGTTGAGAGTTTCCTCGCGGAGATCCCCGGCCACGTGGTAGTCGTGCTGGATGAAGCCTACTATGAGTTCGCCAAACTCTTCGCATCCCTGCACGGGATTACCTATTCGCGATCGTTGGATTATGTCCGCCAGGGCGCGAGCGTGGTTGTGTTGCGCACCTTCTCCAAAGTGCATGGGCTGGCTGGATTGCGCGTGGGATATGGCCTGGGGCCGGCCGACCTGCTGGCGTATTGCGCACGCATGCGGAACACGTTCTCGGTTTCTTCCGTGGCACAGGCGGCGGCCCTGGCCGCCATGGACCATCAGGAATACGTAGACCGCGTGGTCGAGAACAACGCGGCGCAGGCACAGGTGCTCATACAGGGATTGTCGAAGCTCGGATGCCGCGTGTTGCCGACTTGGGCGAACTTTCTATATTGCGATCTGGGCGAAGATGCCGCGGCGGTCGCCGGGCGCCTGCAGAATGAGGGCGTCAGTGTGCGCCCGCTCGGGCCCTGGTGCGCGCCGAACAGCATCCGCGTGACGATCGGCACGCCGGAGCAGAACCAGTTCTTTTTGAAGGCCGCACAACGCGTCGTGCTGGGGGGATCCCCTGAGCACCAAGGTTCGAGCGTGGGCTACGAGACTAGGCAGCCGTAAGCGCTGTCCGCGCCGCGCCGTAGAGTCCTGCATCGCTTCCTAATAACGCAGCGGTGACAATAGTTTTTCGTGCGGTGCGGCTTTCGATTTGTGCCAAGGCGCCTTCTTTACCCAGAATAGCGTTTCGTAAAGGTTCAGCCGGGGCGGTCGCAGCGTAGACCTGCGAGCGCAGCCGCGCTTCCTCAAACATGGCGGGGGCGAAGGCATCCCAGGCGCTGGACACGCCCCCGCCGATCACATACATATCGAGATTCAGTACGTTGATGATGTCTGCGAGCAAGATGCCCAAATACCGGCCAACGCTCCGGAAGATGCGGCCGGCATCTTCGTTGCCCTGAATCGCGAGGGTGTAAATCGACTGAGCTGTGAATTCTGGGTCTGAGCTTGACGCTTTTGCGAGCATCGGCGCTTCTCCGCTGGATATCGCTTCTTGTGCCATGCGGACGACGGCGGTGGCCGAGGCGTACTGCTCGACGCATCCGCGGCTTCCGCAGCCGCAAGGATAACCTTCGGGTTCGACCATGACGTGTCCGACCTCGCCCGCCATGCCGTGCATACCGTGCCAGATTTTTCCGTCAAGCACGATTCCGCCGCCGATCCCCGTACCCAATGTAACCATGGCCATGTTCGCCACGTCGCGGGCCGCGCCCAGCCACTTCTCTCCCAGTGCAGCAACGTTAGCGTCGTTTTCCAGGACGACGTGGGCTTTGAGCCGCTGCTCAATTTCGGCTCGTACCGGATAGTCGGACCAACCGGGCAGATTCGCAGACTTCCGCACTATTCCGGTTTGCATGTCGATGATGCCGGGCACGCCGATGCCAGCCCCGAGAAACGTTCCCGAGGCACTGTGGTTCTCGGACAGGTGTTGGAT
>JBAVAV010000212.1:0-1933 GCA_049585895.1 Candidatus Sulfotelmatobacter sp.
GCCAAGCGGATCTGGGCGCGGTATCGCGGGGGAGGAGCCAAGGCGCTGCAGCATGGCAACTGCGGCACTTGTCAACAAAGTTGTGTTTGAGACTGCATTCATACGGCAGCCTCAAAACGGGATTGGAACATGGCATTGAACTGGTGAAGCACGGAACAGATGGACCTGCCCGGAGCTTTCCATCGGCCTTGCTCCAGCGAGGAGACAGCCAGGCCAAGCTTCAGCTTTAAGATGTCCTCAGAATGGAAGTAGCCGCCACTGTTGCGGCGCATGATTTCGAGCTGACCATTCACGGCTTCTACGACGTTGGTGGTGGACAGAGAACGACGGATGGATTCGGGGTAATTGAGGAAAGCCAGGTAGTGCTGGCGCTTTTTGCGAAGTTCAGCGATGAAGGTGGAATAAGTTTTGGCAAAGCGCTCGCAGAGCTGTTCGAACTGCTGGTTGGCCACCTCCAGATTCCAGGAAGATTTGATCGCGCGCCAGCGCTGTTGAAACTCGGCGGCATCGGTTTTGCTGAGGTGGGTTTTGGCGTTGCGCTGCATATGCACGGTGCAGAGCTGAATGTCGGTATTGGGAAACAGGCTCTGGGTGATAGGGAGCAATCCGGAAAAATCATCCTGCACCAGGAGGAGGACGCGGCGCAGACCGCGTTCGAGCAAGTTGCGCAGCACAGCCTTCCAGTCTTCGAGATTTTCGCGGCCCGCGTGGGGCAAGCAAGTGAGGATTTGCTTTCTGCCATCGCGGCACAAGCCGACGACCACGTAGATGCAGGCGGGACGCAGACGATCGCCGTCGCGGAACTCGACATATTTGCCATCGAGGAACAGAGCCAGCAGATCGGGATCGAGCGGTCGGCTATTGCGCAGTTCTAACTCTTCGATCAGACCGGTAGCCACGCGGTCCAGTTCTTGCGGGGAGGGGGAAAGCCCCATTTTCTGCAGAGCATCCTTGACGGCGTTGAGAGAGCGGCCGGAGGAGAGCAGGGAGAGTAATAAGCTCTGAGTCTCCTGGCTGTAGCCGCGCTGATAAAGGGGCGGCAAGGTGGCGGGGCGGAAGTCGCCAGTGCGGGTGCGGGGGACGCGGAGCTCGACCGGAATGGCGCCCAATTCGACCGAGCGGTCGTAGAAACCGTTGGGCTTATCGTGGACGACGCGTTCCAGGTAAGCCTTGCGTTCCGCCAGCCCGACGCTGGACAGCAGCATGCTTAACAGTTCGCGCAGGCTGAGATCGGCCAGGTTGGAATCCAGCATTTCGGCCAAAGCATTTTTTTCTGCGGGAGGAAGCGGCTGTGGTGCTAGGCTTTTGGTGGGATCTGTGGTCATCGCTTAGCTCCTGATCAAGTTGAGTAGGAAGAACACGGGTCCTTGCCCCAGGTGGCTGCCTGGGGCGTCTTTTTGTGTGGAAGTTTTGTTGAGTAGCGTAAACGAATTACGCTGGCGAAAAGCATTGTGGAAACTGACGGTTCTGTGGAAAAACCAAAGAACGGTTTTCCCACAGAACCTTGAACCTGCGGTTCACAGTTCCCACAACGCCGACTGCTGCTGGATCTCTCCTTAAACACAACTTTCCTTCTACTCCCATCGCCGCCGTCCCAGGGCGCGGCAACTTGACGAAGTGTTCTGGCTGGAGGAAGAACGGGTGGTGAGCGAAGACTGGGTGGTGCGCTACAAGAACCGGCTGCTGCAACTGGAGCGACAGAGTCAGCATTGGGCGCCAAGTCGGAGCCGCGTGCTGGTGCGGGAGAACGAAGCGGGAGAGATCGCCATTTACTATCGCGGACAACATCTGGCCTCTCGGGAAGTCCCGTTGCCTTCTACAGCGATGAGCAGAGGACGGGGCACTGCCCCTTCCCCCGCACCCCCATCCCCGAAAGCTACTTTCTCGACCGCCCGGGCTCAACGCTCTCCGTCGGCACATCATCCTTGGAGAC
>JBAVAV010000213.1:0-5056 GCA_049585895.1 Candidatus Sulfotelmatobacter sp.
TCCTCAAAGATGGCTCCTTCCAGTCGGTCACGAAATATGAGGTGAAGGGCGATCGCGTGCGTTATCTGAGCGCCGAGCGCGATGAATGGGAGGAGATCCCTACCTCACTGATCGACTGGACGGCTACTGAAAAATACGAGAAAGACCGCGCTGCCGGGGCTGCCTCCCCCGAGGCCGCCGCAGTCGATAAAGAAATCGATGCCGAGCGCGAACTCGACCAGGCCCGACTTCCCCAGGTTGCGCCCGGGCTCCGTCTGCCGGAAGATTCCGGGGTCTTCCTGCTCGACAATTTCAATGGCGAACCGCAACTGGTCGAAATGGAGCAATCCGAAGGGGACATCAACCAACGCAAGAAAACCAATCTCATTCTGGGAGCCATCAACCCTGTCGCCGGCTCCAAGCAAACCGTAGAGCTCGATGGGGAACACGCCAAGATTCAGGCCCACGTGCCAGTGCCCTCGATTTATCTGAACGTAGAAGATGCTCCCGAGCCCGCGGAAAAGATTGCCGAAAAGAGCGGCGACGGTTCGCATGCCGAACCACAGCGCCCGCAACAAACGCAACAGCCGCAGCATCCGGTGCAGGCGATCGTGCCCTTCGACCGCTTCCGCATCGTGCGCGCGGAGGCGAAAGGCGGCAAGCGCACGGTGGGAGATATTAAACGCGCCGTCACAGGCAAAATCAGTCAGGACCAGAAGGTTGTGAAGAGCACCATCACTGAGGTCACCGGCGGCTGGCTGAAGCTCACGCCCATCGAGGATCTCCCGCCCGGAGAGTACGTGATCGTCGAGACGAAAGGTGCGGAAGGAATGAATCTCTACATGTGGGATTTCGGCGTCAATCCCAAGGCCCCCGCGAATACGAACCCCTGGAAGCCCGATACCAAGAAAGCCGAAACGCCGAAACCGAAAGCGAATTTGTAATTTTGGAATCGGGTAATTTGGTAATTTTGAAGATCCTAAGACCGCACTGGTAGACACAAGCTTTCAAATTACCAAATTACGCAATTACAGAATTGCCAAATCCCCCTACTTCATCACGCCGCGCTGCGCAATCCCAATATTGTCGCGGGTGGTGTTCTTCACCAGATACATCATCTCGTCGGCCTGGCGGATGATGTCGTGAGCGTCGCGGGCATCATGCGGGTAAGTGGCCAGACCCAGGGAAGCGCGCACGTTGAGGTTCAAGCCTTCATCGCGGCAAAAACTCGACGCGCGCAATGCATCCCGCAAACGCTTTGCGACCACTAGGGCGGAGTCTTTCCCGGTTTGCGGCAGCAGCACCACGAACTCGTCCCCACCGTAACGAAACGCGAAGTCAATCAGGCGCAGTTGGGCTTTGACAAGGTAGCCGATCTCAGCCAGCAGCTTGCTGCCGATCAGATGCCCGTGCGTGTCGTTGACCGCCTTGAAGTGGTCAAGGTCGATGAACAAAACACTGAACTCATATGCGAAGCGCGCCGAGCGGTACACTTCGGTCTCCAACGTCTTGTAGAGATGGCGTGCGTTGTAAAGTCCAGTGCAATCGTCGGTGATGGTGAGCTCCTGGATTTTTTCCACCCAGCGCGCGTTTTCGATGGCAATGGCGGCATAGTCGGAAAGCGCCTGCAGAAAAAATACTTCCTGCTCGTTAAATTGCGAGAGATTCACGTTGACCAGCTGGATGACGCCCAGCACGCGCAGCTTCGAGCGCAGCGGAACGCAAATGATGGATCGCGTCTCACACTTCGTGGCATCGTCGATGCGACGGGCGAAGCGTGGATCGCTCTCCACGTCCGCCGAAATGACCTGTTCGCCGTGCTTTGCCACCCAGCCGGCGATGCCCTCGCCAACCTTAAGCCGCACGTTTTTCAGTGCTTCGGCCGCTTCACCGACGGCGATGGCGAAGTAGAGTTCGTCGCGCTGCTCGTCCACCATCAGCAGCGACCAGGTGTCGGGGCGGAAGTATTCCGCCATTTTTTCCATGATGGTTTGCAGGATGGAATCGAGGTCCAGCGAAGACGTGAGGGCCTTGGCCACGTCGTGAAAAATGTTTACTTCCTGGCTCTGGCGCGTAAGCTGAGTGCCGGTGGCCTCGGACATGCCGTTTCCTTGTTCCCGAGAGAACGTACCTTCGAGGACGTTCCCCAGAGAGACGATCCCCCAGACGAACGACCCCTGACGGACGTTCCTCAGACGAACCTTGAATGGATGCGTGGCAGTTGAAAAATTATATGCGGCGCTTCCCGATGCGGGCAATGAACCTTGGTAACCCTGAACCCGCAAAGCCAACGCCAGACAGGGGTTTGGCCGATTAAGATAAACAGCGCGGGAGGGACCCGGCGAGGCAGGCTGTGCTATAGTTCCGCCCCAGGTTCTACTTCTTCGGTCTTTTCGCCGGCTGTACGGGCGGCGGTCCAAGGTTTTCAGGTGTGACGGGAGCGCAGGATTATGCAGACCCACGACGAGCCGCGCATGCGAAAGGTGGCGGCCTCAATAACGGAGACAATGATAGCCGTGACAACGGCGGGCTTGATAGTGACGGCCTTGACATTGGTACTGGCAACACGCGCGAGCGCCCAGGACACGCAGCAGCAGACTGAAGAAACCGAGAGAGTGCTGCACGCTTTCACCGGCGGGAACAGCGGGCAAAATCCCACCGGCAGTCTGGTTTTCGATAATGCGGGCAACCTCTACGGCACCACTTTTTATGGCGGCAGCACTTCGTACTGCCCGGGCAACGGTTGCGGTCTCGTGTACAAGCTTCAGCGCACCCCGAGCGGCGCCTGGAACAGCACTCCGATTCACATCTTTGCCGGAGTGCCCGACGGGGCCAATCCCCTGGCCGGCCTGACGTACGACGGAGCCGGGAATTTCTACGGCACCACAGAAGCAGGCGGCAATAGCGGCGTCTGCCAAACCGGAGCCTATTTCGGCTGCGGTACCGTCTACCAGCTCTCGATGCAAGCCGGCGGATGGAAAACCACCGTGCTGCACACCTTCACGGGAGGGTCCGATGGTGCAAATCCAGAGGCGGGCCTGATTCGCGATGCCGCCGGCAACCTCTACGGCACGGCGAGCAGCGGCGGCTCAAACCAAGGCGGTGTGGTTTTCCAATTGTCGCGCCAGTCGAGTGGAAGCTGGAAGCTCACCACGCTCCATTCTTTCGGGGGCGCAGCCGACGGCCAGACTCCTCTCGCCGGTCTTCTCCTCGATTCCGTGGGCAATCTGTATGGGACGACGCAATTTGGTGGCACCTTTGGCGTTGGCGCTGTCTTTGAGCTTTCTCCCGCGACCGGGGGAAAATGGAACTATCAGGTGCTATTCAGCTTCAACAATACCGACGGGGCGCAACCCGGTTCCAGCCTGATCTTAGATGGTTCAGGCAATCTCTATGGCACCACCCTGGCTGGGGGCTCAAGCCATCCGGTGGGGGTGGTGTACCGGCTGTCACCTGAGTCGGGAGGCGGCTGGAATCAAAGCGTAATTTACGATGCCGGCGCATCGGGAACCGCAACCCCGGGCAGCAGTCTGATCTTCGACGCCGGCGGCAATCTCTACGGCACGGTGGCGCAGGGCGGCAGGTTCAGCGACGGCGCCGTCTTCCGGCTCTCGCCCACTTCCTCAGGCTGGAAGACCACCCTCGTTTACAGCTTCAGCCGGTCCCTTCCCGATGGATTCTTCCCCGAGGCAGGGGTGATTTTTGATCATGCGGGCAATCTTTACGGTACGGCCTTCGGAAGGGACGGAAAAGGGAGTGTCGTCTTCGAGCTGTCTCCGCCAGACTAGGATTCGTGTCTTCCGTGAAGATCCCAAGGTAAAAGTCTGCCACTACGCTCAGTTTGACCGCTTGAAAAACCACGTGGTAGGGTAATCAGTCACATCATCGTGGCAGGCCCTCGCTGCGCTGATTGAGTTCCTGCTTGTCTGCGGTTGAGGCGATCAACTCCGGCAGCTCTCCCATGTCCACCACGCTCACAACTTCCATCGTCCGCAAGACCGCGCTGAATGCCGTCCATCGCCAGATGGGGGCAAAGATGGTGGAGTTCAATGGCTGGGACATGCCTGTGGAATACCCGGCGTCGGTGGGCGGCGGGATTATTGCCGAGCACATGGCGGTCCGCACGGGGGTTGGCATCTTCGATGTCAGCCACATGGGCGACATTCGCCTGGCGGGCCGGGGAGCGCTGGCCGCAGTGCAGCACCTCTCCATGAATGACGCCGCGCGGCTGGCCGTCGGGCAGGCGCAATATTCGGCCTTGCTCTATCCGCAGGGGACGTTTGTCGATGATGTCATCGTCCATCGACTGGGCGAGGACGAATACCTGCTGGTGATCAACGCGGGCACGCGCGAGAAAGATTTCAATTGGGTACGCGATAACACGCGGCAGTTTGACTGCGCGGTGGAGAATCTCTCGGATGACTTTACGCAGATTGCCATCCAGGGACCGAAGGGCGTGAACCTGCTGCAGAAGCTGACCGATGCGAATCTGAGTGCGGTGAAATTTTATTGGGTCACGCGCGGAAAGGTATGCGGCATCCCCGAGGTTCTGATGGGGCGCACGGGATATACGGCAGAAGACGGCTTTGAAATCTATGTTCCCGCCGACCCGGCCACCAGCGCGCGGGTGTGGAATGAGATTCTGAGCGCGGGCAGGGAATTTGGTGTTGTACCCTGCGGGCTGGGTGCGCGCAACACTTTACGCCTCGAAGGCAAGCTGCCGCTCTACGGGCACGAGATTTCCGATACGATAAATGTTTGGGAAGCGGGGCTCGATCGCTTCTGCAAGATGGAGAAAGCGGAGTTCATCGGGCGGGCCGCGCTGGAAAGAGCGAAGGCCGAGCCCCTGAAGCGGACTCTGGTCGGCTTGGAGATAACCGAGCGCGGCATCGCGCGCGATGGATATAAAGTGCTCGATGCGGGAGGGCGCGAGATCGGATATGTGACCAGCGGGTCGCCGGCGCCGTTCTTGAAAAAGAATATTGCGCTGGCCTATGTACCGTTGGAGTTTGCCACGATCGGGACCGGAGTGAAAGTGGAGATTCGCGGGCAAGGGGTGGGAGCGGTAGTCGTCCCG
>JBAVAV010000214.1:0-1648 GCA_049585895.1 Candidatus Sulfotelmatobacter sp.
GTGATGTGCAATTTCTCAAAGGTTCAGACGGCGCACTTCGGCGCAGAATTGGCGACTGGCGTATTCTTTATGACCTTGAGCCGGAGCACAAAGCAATTGTAGTCACAGCAATCAAACGCCGAGGATCGAACACGTACTGACTTCCTCTTCCCTTTTCATTTTGATAATAATTTTGAGCGCCAGGTTTAAGCTCGCGTATCTGCACTCCAAAACAGTCCTTCTCTCACCCACCCCGATGGGGTATTATCATAGTGCGTTTATGTTGAGTTGGGGAGAGCGTTATGGCTCATAGATTTAAGATCGGGGAAAGTGTTGTACTCAGACCTTCGCTTAACCAAGACATTCCGGCAGGCGCGTACATCGTCATCAAAAGACTGCCGGAGTATCACGGTGAGTTTAAATACCGAGTCAGGAATAGCTACGAGCTGCACGAACACGTCGTGCGCGAAAATGAACTGAGAAAAGCATCGTAGCAGCCCACCTGCCTCCGCTTCGGACGTATTTGGCGTCCGCCGTTCCGGCGCCGGGCTGTCGTGAACGGAGACGCTACGCTTTCTCCGCCATTCGGCTTCCATCCCTGACGCAGATTCACAAACCGCCCGCACGAGCCGCCCCAGTCCCTTTCTTTACTGAGTTGGCAGCCGCGTCTCCCCGTCAAGGGGCAAGCCCTTGACCGCTCGCCTGGCCGGCTGCCGTGCTGGTAGCCATGCTCTCGCATAGCGAGGCAGGTCGAATTACCAGCCAGTTCATTCACTTCGTATGAACAAGAAAGTTTCGTTCGCCGAGCGCGTAACGCGCCTGCAGGCTGCTGCAGAAAGCTTGCGCGTCGTCCTCGAAATCGTCGAGGCCGAGGCGATAGCTATCGCCGACGTGCACAAGCGGTTTTCCGCAAAGAAGCCGCAGTCGCGTCCGGCGAACAAAGCCGAGTAGCGGCTCTTACCAAACCCGACTCCCCATCCGGGGGTCGGGTTTTGGCGTGGCTTGAGGTGGGCGTAAATGTCAGCAATACCCCAAAAGCCGACATGGACTTCGCGTCGCAAAGGGCCAGGAAGAGACTCATGCACCGCAGCAAACAACAGCCTTATTTGCACCTAGCCGGCGCGGGCGAACAGCGTCGGTGGCACGGTCAAGACTAAACGAGTGTTGCTCGCGTCCGATCAATCAATTCGTTGCAGCGAGCGCGTCGGGTATGCTGATGCCGATCTCGCGATAGTAGCGGACCGCGCCGGGATGAAACGGCAGGAAGGTGTCTTTCACTGCATTTTGCGGGATCGTCTCCCTTGCGGCCGCAACCGCTTTAACAAGGCGAGGCTGGTTCTCGAAGGCTGCCTTGACCACTTGATAGACCAGATCGTCCGGCAGATCGGGTCGCCCGATCGCGAAACTGTACATTCCGATGGTGACATAGTCCTTATCCAGGGAGCGGTACGTGCCGACCGCTATCTTCGAAGGACTGAGCTCCGGCATTGCCTTGCGGACGGCTTCGATTTGCTCGGAAGAAAGATCGACAAATGTGACCGGCTCGGTCGCTTCCACCTTCGTTACCGTCGGCGACGGTGCGCCGAGCAACGACGTATAGGCGTCGAGATGACCGGCAAGAAGCTCTGTGCCCATCAGCTCGTGCGATCCGTTGTCGATTATTTCGGCC
>JBAVAV010000215.1:0-7139 GCA_049585895.1 Candidatus Sulfotelmatobacter sp.
GGAATGGACCACGGTGTGCAGCTTGCCGTGGCGCTCTTTGAGCTTAGCGAAGAGGCGGTCAATCTCTTCGTCTTTGCTAACGTCACACATGTAGGCCTCGGCGCCGGGCAGGGAGAGGATGAGATCCTTGGCTTCCTGCTCCAGGCGCTCGTTCTGGTAGGTGATGGCGAGCTTCATGCCGGCGGCGTGCAATCCCTGGGCGATGGACCACGCGATCGAGCGCTTGTTGGCCACTCCGAAGACAACGCCGTTACGGCCCTGCAGGTCTGAGGACATGAGTGCTCCTTGGAATGGGAAAGGATAACAGCGGTGGCCCCTATTTACCACGGAGACGCGGAGGTCCGGAGGAAATGGGACGACTGGCAGTTTATTCTCCGCAACTGGGTGACTCCGCGTCGCCATGTCTTCGTGGCCGGTGCCCGAATTTGTGATCCTCGTGCTTGCACGGAGTCGGGTTCGGCGCTAGGATTCGCCTGCGGTAAGAAGTCCGCGCTTCGTGAATCTCTCTACGCGCGGCGGAGGTGGGCTATGAAACGCTTCGCAGGGTGGCTGCTGGGAGTGGTTTTCCTTTCCTCGCTCTTCTTCCCCGCACAACTCAGAGCACAGATCGACAAAATCGTTATCGCTGCCGGTACGGACGAGGACCGTGACCTGCAGGCGATTTCTAACGAGCCGGATGCGCAGAAAAAGATTGCCATGTATCAGGACTTCGTGACGAAATATTCCGCGAACCCGGCTGCGGTGACCTACGGAAACTGGCAACTCTCACAGGCTTACCAGGCCACGGGCGATTTGAATAAAGCGCTCGACTATGGAGACAAAGCTCTGGCGGGGTCGCCGCGGAATCTCGACATCCTGGTGTCGCAGGCCAACATGGCGCAGCAGGCCAAGGACAACAGCAGATTGATGGATTACGCCGCCCGGGGCGGCGACGTTTGCAACTCCATCGGCAAGAACAAGCCCGCCGGTATGAACGACGACGATTTCAACCGGCAGGTCACCGAAGAAAAGAACAGCGTGAAGAATAGTTGCGATTTTCTGGAATCGGCGGGATTCAACGTGATCGCGGGCGAGACCGACCCCAAGAACCGGATGGCGGAAGTCGAAAAATTTACTGCGGCCTTTCCCGACTCGAAGTTCCAGAATGACGTGTCAAGTTTTGCGATGTATTCGCTCGGTCCAGGCCAATTGAACGATCAGGCGCGCTTGATAGCCTACGGCGAAAAAACGCTGGCGGCGAATCCCAACTCACTGCCGGCCTTGCTGCTGCTCGCGAGTTTTTACTCGGATGATCCTAAGCCGGGCAGCTTGGCAAAGGCAGTCAGTTATGCGCAGAAAGCGCTGCAAGTCGCGAAGGCAGACGCTCCCGACGCTGACAAGCCGCGAAAACTCTCGGCGGGAGTGGCCCATTCGACGTTGGGCTATGCCTACATGAAACAGGACAAGACCGCGGCTGCGATTCCGGAATTGAAGTCGGCGGCGGGGCTGCTCAAAGGGCAGGACGAGCAGCAGTACTCCGTTGCCCTGTACCGCCTCGGCTTCGCCTACGCAAAGTTAAGCAGAACCACTGAGGCGCGCGAAGTGCTAATTGAGGCTGTAAAGATTCCGGGTCCACTGCAAGCCATGTCGCAGGATCTGCTGACCAAGGTGAACGCGGCGCGGGCGAAAGGGAAGTGAGATGGGTTCTAATAAGGATGGCGCGTTTGCGTTTAGTGTTTGACTAGTTCATCCGAGAGCAGACGTGCTTTTGAAGCCAGATTCTGTCCCCGTTCCAGGTCTCCGGCGGCCGTAGCTTGTTTGGACTGCTCCACGAACTCGCGAATTTGGTTAAGTGTCTGCTGCTGATCCGCTTTCAGTTCCCGTCCGGACAGTTTCTTCAAATTCTCGTCGGTCGCGGCCAGAAGTTGAGCCGTGGTGCCTTGGGAGACCTGCTTCGCCGGATCGCTTCCCGTGAGTTGCACTGACGACTCGTCTGTTCCGCCGTTGCGAACAACGGTTTTCTTCGGCGGACAGGGCTTGAGGGCGGTGGAACCGGCGGTCGCGGACGTCTGCCCGGCGGACGGTTTGCCCGCCGTGGCGGAATCCGCGCAATTAGAGGCCGTCTTGCGATGGCGTCGGGGCTTGGCCGGCGCGGGTTTGGATGGACTGGTCTGATCCTGTTGCTGACCGGCCGGTGAGGTTTGCGTCAGAGTAGAAGAAGGTGTCGCCTGTCCGGTTGCCTGGCTGTTTTGGACGTACGCCGTGGATGGCGTCCAAGACGGAGACAGCAGGCAGATTCCCAAGATTGCGGCCAGAGTCATATGCAGGCTGGCTGGACCCACAGCCAGAATTCCTTAGATCTTACGCTTTCTCCTCACTACGAAAGCTGAGAGGAAGTCAATTTCTTGACATCCCGAACGGGCCGTTTCAAAACGATTCGAAAGCCTTCAACTGTAGGGTGAAATTTCCCACCCTAACCGTAGCGCTTGGTCGTCTCCGGGACCGGGGCCTGGCCGGCATCCGGGTCGGTGTCAAGTCTCGAATTGGCCAGAGGGATGCGAAAGCGGAAAGTGGTGCCTTGACCCTCGGCCGATTCAAAGTCCACGGAGCCGTAATGCCACTGCATGACCTGATAAGTATGCGCCAGACCGATGCCGCTGCCATCCTTTTTCGTCGTGAAATAAAGTTCGAAGACTTTATCGACCAGTTCACTTGGAATGCCGGGGCCGCGGTCGCATATCTCGGCCACCACCAAGCCACCCTCGCGGTGAGCCGCAATCGTCAATAAACCGCCGTCAGCCATTGCCTGAACTCCGTTGAGCACCACGTTGAGGAACGCCTGTTTCATGAGATCGGAGTCAGCCCTGATAAAAAGCGATTCATCGGGAAAGGCGCGCTCAATTTTGACGCCGTGCTGCCCGGCATCGGGCGCCGCGAGCAGAGCCACATCTTCCAGCAGGTGGCGCAAATCGATTTCCTCGAGATGCAGATCACGCGGCCGGGTGAAGTCGATCAAGGTTTGCACCACACGGTCGAGACGGTGAATCTCACTATCGATGATGTCCATGTGGCGGAGGGTATCCGGCTCGGCCTGCGCCAGTTTGTTCTGCAACAGCTGTAAGTGAAGCACGATGGCATTGATGGGATTCTTCACTTCATGGGCCACCCCGCGGGTGATGCGGCCGCTGGCCGAAAGACGCCGCGACATCTCAATCTCATCTCCGATGCGGCGGACCGATTCCGTGTCTCGCATGATCAGCAAGGCGCCGATCTGGGTGGTTTTCTCCTGAATGAAATCGAGCGAGACCTGAATGCGCCGTCCACCAGTCTCTTCCAGTTGCCGCTGCAAAAGCGGACGCTGGCGCTCAAAAGCGTCCAGCACAAGAATCCCCAGCGGAGAATCGCGCGAAAAAATTTCCTTGGCGGAGCGGCCCAGAAGCTCGCGGCGCGGACGTCCCAGGAACTGTTCCACCGGCGCGCTCACGAGCACCACGCGGAAGTCGCGGGTGAACAGCATGAGACCATCCTGCAAATTCGACATGAGCTGGTCGACATTGTCCTTCAGCGCTGAAAAGATTTCTTTACTGTCCCGAATCTGCCGCCCGAGATTGGCGATCTTCAGCGTGACCAGGCCGTACTCATCGTGTTCCGACTCCTCGCCGGAGAGTGCCTCCTCCTGACCGGCGCTGACGCTATCCAGGTTACGGCTGATTTTCTTGAGCGGGCCGAGCGCCAGGTTTGAGATTCCGGCGGAGAGAAGAAGCGAAATGAAAATCGAGGCGATCGAAGCGAACAAAGCATGCTTCAGGCGAGGCGTTAGCTCCGCTTTAAGAAGAACTGTTGAAACCCCAACGCGGATGGTGCCGAAAGGCGCGCCGGTCAGTTGCAGGGGAAAGCTTACATCGTAGAGGCTTTGCGGACCATACACCAGGCGCATTTGCTGCGGGAAACGGGCCTCGCGTACTTGAAGAAAATCTGGCCGATCGGCGACCTGTTTCCCTACCAGCTTCCGGTTGGAGTGGAGCAAGGCTTTGCCGTTTACGTCAACTACCGACGCGTCATAGATGAAGGGCCACAGCGCCACCACCGACTGCAGCATATTGTTCAGGTTTACGTCGGTTTGCAGATACTCGGTCACCGCGGCGCGCACGGCCACCGGGTTGTTGGTGTCGACGCGGGTGCTGCCCAGATCCGGGACGGCATTGCTGGCGGCGTAACCGAGCTGTTGCGTGAGTTGACTGGCATTCTCGTACGCGTTGAGGGCGCGCAAGCGAAGAATTTGCGAGATGTATAGATACGAGAAGGCAGCGACCATGACGGTCACCGTCAAGGTGACGGAGAACACGATGATGATTTTCCGTCGCATAGAAAAGTGGGTGGTCGTGGCCAGTGGTCAGACGAAGTCAAACCGGCCGTTGATCACGGATCTCTGATCACCAGCCACTGCTTTTAAGATTCTTCCTTGCCTGCAGCCGCATCCGGGACGCTGCCGTATTCCTTTAGTTTATTATGCAGGGTTTTCAGGATGATTCCGAGAATTTCCGCTGCCCGCGTCTTGTTGTTGCTGGTAGATTCCAAAGTCTTCAAGATCAGCATCTTCTCGGCCTCCCCGACGGTTGTACCCACGCCCAATCGCACCGCGTCCGGATCGGTGGCGGTGGTGCGCACCGGGGCATGCCCAAAACCTGGAGGCAGATGCTTGGTTTCGATCATACCGCCGTCCACCACAATCACGGCGCGTTCGAGCGTATTGCGCAATTCGCGAATATTCCCCGGCCAGGAATAGCTGTTGAACAGATTCATTACCGCCTCGCTCACGGCGGCCACTTTGCGCGAGTGCTTGGCGCTCATTTCTGCCAACAGAAGTTGCACCAGGTCGGGAATATCTTCCTTGTGCTCGCGCAGCGGAGGCATGTGGATGTTGAAGACGTTGAGGCGGTAGTAGAGGTCGCCGCGAATCTCCCCCCGGGCAACGGCCTCTTCCGGAACTTTATTAGTGGCGGCCAGGACGCGCACGTCCACTGCCGTCTCCACTCTACTTCCTAACCGCCGCAGCTTGCGGTCTTCGAGCACGCGCAACAACTTGGCCTGGGTGCCCACCGGCATCTCGCCGATTTCATCCAGCAGAAGCGTTCCTCCCTCTGCCAGTTCAAAGCAGCCCGTGCGCCGCTCCATGGCGCCGGTGAAGGATCCCTTTTCGTGGCCGAAGATTTCGCTTTCGATCAAGGTTTCAGGGATGGCTGCGCAATTGATGGCTACGAAGGGCCGTTCGCGACGGGGACTGAGTTCATGGATCGTTCTCGCCACCAGTTCTTTTCCTGTGCCGCTGGCACCGGTGATCAGCACGGAAGCAGTGCTGGGCGCGACCATCTCAATAAGCCCGAAAATCTCCTGCATCTTACGTGAGGACCCGGTCAGCCGGCCCAACGAGCCCGAATCCCGCAGCTTGCGGCGTGCGCTCTCGAGCTCGGCGCGAGTACCCAGCAGTGCCGATGCGTTTTGCAGGATCGTGCGCAGGCGGTTCGTGTCGATGGGCTTGGTGACATAATCATAGGCTCCCATGCGCATTGCCTGGACTGCGCTGTCGATTGTGCCTTGCGCGGTCACCATGATGACCGCCATGGCTTGGGCATGTTCGGTGAGCCGCTCCAGCAATTCGATTCCGCCTATTCGCGGCATCTTGAGGTCGCTAATCACAATGGACGGCGACCACTGCGCGGCCTTGTCGAGTCCTTCCTGACCGTCGCGCGCGGTCTCCACGCGATATCCCCACGAAGAAATCAGCTCGGCCAAGCCGGTGCGCTCATTCTCTTCGTCTTCTACGATCAGTACTTTCTCGTGGCTCATACCGGGACTTGCACGGTTCCTCAGCGCTCTGAGGTATGGAATCTACTGCCCCTCCCGAGCGCTTGGGTATGCGGTATAACGATACGCGGCAACCTTCCCGCTGGGCAAGGTCAGCCGGCCCTTCACCCAAGCCAGCCGAGCCCCGGCTTTCGACCCAATTTCAGTTTGCGCGCATCCGACGTCAATGTCACTTTGAGACGGCAGATCGATCTAGGCAACGCCTATGCGTGTAAATCCAGATACGGAGCATAGTAATTCTGTTGAATTTGTCTTTCGCTTTAAGCTTGTGTTGAGCTAGAATTGCCAATTCCCGGGAGAAGTCCAATCGAATTCATTTGACTCGCAGTATTTTTCCAAGGCTGCTCGAGCAATCAAGCTCGGCAGGCCTGCTTTCTATAGGGAGGTTTCAATGTCACTCTGTCCCAACCTGCGCGCGGGCCGCATCGCAATCGGCCTGCTGATGTTTTCTCTAGCTGTGCTGACCTGCAGTCCGGCGGTCGCTCAGAGCGACTCAAACCCCAAATGGGATTTGTTTGTGGGCTACCAGTGGTTGCACCCGGGCGGGACCGTTCCTGCACCTTTTGGTGATCCTTCCAATCCCGTTGCCTTCAAGATTCCAGACATGTCAAAAGGGTTCGGAAGCGCCTTCACCTTTAACTTCGATCCGCATTGGGGTCTGGAATTCGATGTCGGCCATAACTGGGACGACGGAAACTATGAGACCACTGCCTCCATGGGCCCGCGTTTCATCTGGCGCACAGACGGGGCAAACTACTTCCTGCACGCTCTCATTAGCTATAACCGTTTAGGGATCGACCACCTCGACGCGAACAACGGACTTGGAGCCGTCCTGGGTGGCGGAATGGATTTACCGATCAGAAAGTGGATATCGTTTCGCCTGTTCGAAGCCGATTATGTCTGGGCCCGGCATAACTATCATGACTTAGTAGACCCCAGTTTTCCTGACCTGCGGCGTCCTTCGCTGGAAGGCGCCCGGCTGCGCACCGGCCTGGTTTTCAACTGGGGCGGCGCGCATCCCGTAGCCCCTGCCGCCACTTGCTCGGTCCAGCCCGGCGAAGTGATGGTGGGAGAGCCTATCACGGCAACGGTCGCGGCCAGCAATTTCAACCCGAAGCATACGGTTACATATAGCTGGAGCGGCAACGGAGGCCAGGTCACCGGCAAGGACACCACGGCTAGTATCGACACGACCAACGCGGCTCCGGGCAGCTATACCGTGACCGCTCACGTAACCGACCCCAAGAGCAAGACCAATAATGAAGCGAGTTGCTCGGCCAACTACACCGTGAAGC
>JBAVAV010000216.1:0-2715 GCA_049585895.1 Candidatus Sulfotelmatobacter sp.
GTCGAGCGCATGTACGTCGGCCCCAAAGAACTGGCCGTGCTGGAATCGGTTCCGGTCACGACCATAAAGAATGACCATCCCGATCTCCGCGGGCTGGTCGATTTCGGCTGGTGGGGCCTGATCGCGCGTCCGCTTTTCCTTTGGCTCAAGTGGACGGTCAATCACGTTGTGGCCAACTGGGGCTGGGCCATCGTGCTCCAGACCCTCATCATCACCATTGCGCTTCTGCCGCTGGGGATTACTCAGATGAAGTCGATGCTGAAGATGCAGCGCATCCAGCCGCAGATAAAATCCATTCAGGAAAAATACAAGAAGTACAGCATGCGCGATCCGCGCAAAGCGCCCATGAACGAGGAGATCAGCGGCCTTTACAAGAAGGAGGGAGTCAATCCTGCCGGCGGCTGTCTTCCCATGCTGATACAGTTTCCGTTTCTCATCGCCTATTACCGCATGCTGGGCGTCGCACTCGATCTCCGCCACGCTCACTGGCTCTGGATTCGCGATCTGTCGGCTCCGGATCACTTTCTTGCCATCGGCATGATCCTCAGTATGGTTCTCATGCAGCGCATCACTCCGCAGGCTGCCGGCATGGATCCGGCGCAGCAGAAAATGATGACCTGGATGATGCCCCTCATGATGGGCTTCATCTTTTTCAACCTGGCTGCAGGCCTGAACCTCTATTACGCGGAGAGCAATTTGATTTCGATCGCGCAGCAGGCCATCATGAATCGCACCAAGCTGGGCCGCGAAATGCGGGAAATGTTGGAGAAGCGCGCCCGGAAGAAAGAGAAATAGCTCAGCCGTCAGCTATCAGCCGTCAGCTTGAGCGTCCGAACGCATGAACGTTGGCATGAACTGCATTAAGGCTCTTGTGAGTGCAATATCCCCGGAAAGCATCGGCCTGGCTGAAAGCTAAAGGCTGATAGCTGAAAGCTTCTTTATGGACAAACTCGCCGCCGCCAACAAAATCAATGAATTTCTGCAGGCCGTGGTCACTCACGGCTCACTGCATCTCAAGTACCGCATCACCGTCGATCCGCCACTGGCCGAGCAGCGCGACTGGGAGAAGCCCGATATCCTCGTCGATTTCTCCGGCCCAGACTCCGCGCTTCTGCTTGATCGTGGCGGCGAGCTTCTGCGAGCCATCGAACTGCTGGCTATCGAAATGCTGCGCTTGCCCTCCGGCGAGCACGAGAAAGTTTCATTCGACTGCCGTAATCAGCGCTCGCTGCGCCTGCAGGAACTCCGCATGGCCGCCTCGGTGGCTGCGGAAAAAGTTCGTCAGACCGGAACTCCCTACCAATTCGCTGCCATGTCTTCCCGCGAGCGCCGTATCGTGCATCTCGCTCTGCGCGAAGAAATCGATCTCCGCACTGAAAGCGACGGCGAAGGGATGCGCCGCTGCGTCGTCGTCTATCCCAAGGACTACAAGCCCGCCGCGGGTAAGTTGTCGTCTCGCCACATACCTTGAGAGAGTTGGGCCCGCCTAAGAATTAAAGATTTACCACTGGGACTGTCCGAGTAAGAGTGGAAGCCTGTCTTACTTCAGCCCTTCGTCCGCCGACGGACCGTAGATCGACGGCACCGGTACATTATTCAGCCGCAAGTACACTCCGAGCTGGGCGCGGTGATGGATGATGTGGTTCAACATCATGCGCCGGACCGCGCCGATGCGTGTACCCTGATAGATTTTTCTCTCGCCCAGCGACAGCATCCAATTCTTATTCCATTCCTCATCCCCGGTGGCGGCGATCGCTGCCCGCGCGCGGGCCACGCTTTTGTCGAATTCCGCCAGCACGTGTTTCTGCGATTCCGCCACCAGGGGCTTCTGATTGGTGGGCCGGGATGCCAAATCAAAGGACTCCGTGGTCAGCGCAGTTGCACCAAATCCCGGCAGCTCCGCCAAATGTCCTGCCAGCCGACCCAGCAGCATCGACTTCTCGTGCGGCTTCCACGTCAGCTTGTCCTCTGGGATGCGTTCCAGGGTCCGGCGTGTACTCGCCATCTCCAGGTCAAATTCCTGCAACACTCCTTCACTTATTGCCATCGTTCCTCCCCAGTAATCATGAGCCGAAAGACTGCGTGATTGCAAACTAATAACAGGCGGCGGGAAAACAGTCCGCACGTCCAGCGGGGCGGAGTTCCGCGACTTGCTGCCAGAAGACACCGCTCTGCTAGATGTGCGGCATGTGGTTTTCGGCTCCTGATTGCGTGAGCGGGAAGCTGAAAACGATCGATTCTCAGCCGCCCCACCCACTTCAGATCTTGGATTCGAGTAAAGTCACCCTTGAGCCCGGCCTCAATCAGCAAGAGAAAGGCTCGCCGACTCCACTATTATCAATCTGGTTCGTCAGTGCACCATCCAGTCCAAGTTCCACTTTCGGGGTCACGGTATAAGCAGCGGCTCACGATTGTCCTCGATTCAGCTAGTTTTCCCACCAGTTAACGATCCGGGTACTTATCAATCGAGGTTCCTCGGTGCGCCCGCTCGCCGTGCTCGGCTTCGTACGTCCAAGTAGGCTTACTCAAGAAAAAAGGCGGCTGTCAGGCCGCCTTGCAACCGAGAAACTGAGAAGTGAGAACCGAGAATCTTACTCTACTGCCCGGCGGCCGCCGCCGCAGGCATCATTCCGGCAATCCTCATGCCTTCGATCCGGGCGACTACCTGCTCAATGCTGGCCCCGGTGTCCGTGCACGCGTCCACATAGGGGTGCC
>JBAVAV010000217.1:0-4496 GCA_049585895.1 Candidatus Sulfotelmatobacter sp.
TTCTTTGATATTCTTTGAAAACTTGGCGATCCGGCTTGCCTTGGCTCACAATGCTCGGGAGACCTTCCGATCATGAAAGCCACGCTTGAAGTAATCAATCGGATGCAAGCCGAGGGTGTCATCGCTCACTACGCGATTGGCGGTGCTGTCGGAGCGACGTTTTATCTGGAACCGGCGGCAACTCTGGACGTCGACATTTTCGTGATCCTTCCATACGAACCGGAAGGTTCCCTCGTCAGCTTGGGCCGCATCTATGAGTATCTGCAAGCCCGGGGCTACAAGGCTCAGGACGAGCATATTGTGATCGAGGGCTGGCCGGTCCAGTTTCTGGTTCCAGCCACGGAGTTGGAGAAGCAGGCTGTTGTCGGTGCGCTTCCGGAAAGGCTTGAGGACATCACCATTTGGGTAATGTCGGAAACAGATCTTGTCTTGATCGCCTTGCAAACAGGTCGACGGAAAGACCATCTGCGCATTCTGCAGTTCTTGGAACAAGGAATCGTGGACCTCAAGATGCTTAAGATCCTTATCGAGAGGTATGGACTGGCGGCGAAATGGCAGGCCTTCAAGCACAGGTATCTGGAGGGAAGAAATGAGTAAGAAGGAAATGAGGAAGAGGCTGGCCGCGTTGCCTTTTGCCGAGAAGGTTAGGATTCTCGAGAAGCTGCGGGACCGCAGCCTCGCTATAGCGAAAGTGAGGTCGCAACGCAACCCTGACGAGCCCGACGGCCTAACCAATCGCCAAACTACTCAATCACTCAATCGCACAATGGAGTAACGTATGCCCATCCGTTGGGACAAATTAACCGTAAAAGCGCAGGAAGCCGTCCAGCGCGCGAACGAGTTTGCCTCCGAGCACGGCAACCCGGAGGTTGTGCCGGTCCATCTCCTGGCCGCGCTTCTTGAAGACAAGGAGGGCATCGTTCCTCCCGTGCTGGAGAAGATGGGCGTCGGTCCCCAGGCGGTACTGACCGATTTGTATAAGGAACTCGAAACACTTCCTAAAGTTTCGGGCGGCGCGGCGCAGGCGGCACTCTCGCATAGCGCCAACAAACTGCTGGAGCAGGCTTTCAAAGAGGCCGCCAACTTCAAGGATGAATACGTTTCTACCGAGCACCTGCTGCTGGCCATCACGCACCTCAAGCAGGATGCGGCGCAGCGGATCCTCTCCCGAGTTGGCGCAACCTACGACGCAATTCTGAAGGCGCTAATCACCGTGCGCGGATCGCAGAAAGTCACCGACCAGAATCCCGAAGCAAAATACCAGGCGCTCGATCGCTATGCTCGCGACCTCACGGAGCAGGCCCGGCGCGGCAAGCTCGACCCGGTCATCGGCCGCGACGAGGAAATTCGCCGCGTGGTCCAGGTTCTCTCCCGCCGTACCAAGAACAATCCCGTGCTGATCGGCGAACCCGGGGTGGGCAAGACCGCCATCGTGGAGGGTCTCGCGCAGCGCATCATTTCCGGGGATGTCCCCGAGACATTGAAAAATAAACGCGTGGTCGCGCTGGACCTCGGAGCCATGCTTGCCGGTGCGAAATATCGTGGCGAATTTGAAGACCGGCTCAAAGCCGTGTTGAAAGAGATCGAAGATTCTCAGGGACAAATCGTTCTCTTCATCGATGAACTGCACACCCTGGTGGGTGCGGGCGCGGCTGAAGGCGCAATCGATGCCTCAAACATGCTGAAGCCCGCGTTGGCTCGCGGGGAACTGCGCGCCATCGGCGCCACCACGCTGAGCGAATACCGCAAATACATCGAAAAAGATGCCGCCCTGGAGCGCCGTTTTCAGATTGTTTTTGTGGGCGAGCCCAACGTCGAAGATACCATCGCGATTCTTCGCGGCCTGAAAGAGAAGTACGAAGTGCACCACGGCGTGCGGATTAAAGACTCCGCGATCGTCGCCGCCGCAACGCTCTCGCACCGTTACATTTCCGACCGTTTTCTGCCCGACAAAGCCATCGACCTCATCGACGAAGCCGCGGCCTCGATTCGCATCCAGATCGATTCCCTGCCTACCGACATCGACCAGCTTGAGCGCCGCGCCACGCAGCTTGAGATTGAAAAGCAGGCGCTCAAGAAAGAAGACGATCCGAACTCCAGGGACCGGCTCGGCGTCATCGAGAAGGAACTGGCCGGGATTCGCGAGAAATCGAATGCGCTCAAAGCGAATTGGAAGAAAGAGAAAGATCTCATCGCGCGCGCGCGCGAGCTGAAGGAAACAATTGAGAAACTGAAGGTCGAAGAGCAGTCCGAAGAGCGCAAAGGCAATCTGCAGCGGGTGGCGGAGATTCGTTACAGCCTGATTCGCCAGGCGGAAGAGGAATTGAAAAAGCTCACCGCCAAAGCTCCGGGCGGCAAGGCTCGCATGTTGAAGGAAGAAGTCGACGAAGAGGACATCGCCCGCATCGTCTCCAAGTGGACCGGCATCCCCGTATCCAAGATGCTCGAAGGCGAAGTGAAAAAGCTGGTCACCATGGAAGAGCGCCTGCGCCAGCGTGTGGTCGGTCAGGATGCGGCGCTGGAGCGTGTCTCGAACGCAATCCGGCGCTCCCGCGCCGGGCTAAGCGATCCCAAGCGTCCCATCGGTTCGTTCATTTTCCTGGGCCCCACCGGCGTCGGCAAAACCGAATTAGCTCGCGCTCTCGCCGAATTTTTGTTCGACGATGAGCACGCCCTGCTGCGCATCGACATGTCGGAATACATGGAGAAGCATTCGGTCGCCCGTCTCATCGGCGCTCCTCCCGGCTATGTCGGCTATGAAGAAGGAGGCCAGCTCACTGAGCAGGTCCGGCGCCGGCCTTACGCGGTCGTACTCTTCGATGAAATCGAGAAAGCGCATCCCGACGTCTTCAACGTCTTCCTGCAGGTGATGGACGATGGCCGTCTCACCGATGGCAGAGGCCGCGTGGTGGACTTCAAGAACACGATACTGATCATGACATCGAATCTTGGCTCCAGTTATCTGCAGGCCGACACTCTGCATAGCGAGGAAGACTTCGAAAAGGCCAGCGAGCAGGTGATGAGCACGCTGCATGGCCATTTCAAACCCGAGTTCCTGAACCGCGTGGACGACATTGTCATCTTTCGCGCGCTCGGCAAGGAACAGCTGGTCAGAATCATTGAGCTGCGCCTGGAAGATGTCCGCCGCCTGCTCGCCGATCGCAAGATTTCGCTCGAACTCACCGATGCCGCCAAAGACCTGCTCTTCACTCAGGGCTATGATCCGAACTTCGGCGCCCGGCCGCTGAAGCGCGCCATTCAGAAGCTGGTGCAGGATCCCCTGGCGCTGAAGATTCTGGATGGCGAAGTGCTCCATGGCGATCATGTCATCGTCGATGCCGACAAAAAGGCCGGCAAGATGACGTTCGAGGTGAGCAGGCGGGTGGCAGAGAAACAAGCGGCGCAAGCGAGACGCTGAACTTCTTTGCTACAGATTCACCGCCTCTTGGCGAACGAATCCACCACGGGCGGCTGCCATAAATACCACACCGCCGCGATGCGCACGATGATTCCGAGCCCGCTCCACAGCAGGGGCCAGCTAAAATCCACCGCTGCCGCTGAGACACTCGGCACCAGCATGATCACGCCAACCATAGCCGCAACCGTGGCCACGCGTCGCGCCCAGTTGTTGAGCCGCAAGAGTCCCCAACCGATCAGCGCTCCGGCTACACCGGCAAGCAGGAACATGAACGGCCCAGCCAGTTCCAGGCCGTGCAGCAGCGGCGCTCCAAGTGTCATTGACGCCGCGCCTGGCAACAACAGCATCACTGCGCCCACCGCCCACAGGTACGCAGCCGCCAGAAAGAAGAGAGTTGCGATCGCCGTCACGCCCGCGGGACGCATGATGAAAAGATTGTCGAGCACCTCGCCGGAAACACACAAGCGCGCCTGGGGTACTCGAAATCCACAGCTCTCTTTCACAACGTGTGACGTCTGACCTTGGCTGGCTATCGGAGTTCAGTCATCATGGGTGCGGCGTCAGCCTCCCGTGGGAGACAAGGTGTCACCGCTAAGTAATTTGTTTTTAAGATTTTGACCCTAACTCCTTGGCACTCAAGATTTTGCCGGCGGTATTTTGCAAACCCCCCGCCAGTCGCGGCTTTCGCAGGAGTCGGGAGAGGGAGGTGGGGATACCAACCAGTAAACTTTCCCAATTTTGGCCAGGGCCTTTCCGGAATCCTTCAAGAATATTTGAAGGTTCCAAAAGCCACGATTCTCGCGCATTAAACCGAAGCCTTCCGCCAAGAGCGAACTGGGAAACGAGTCTAATAACCCGTGGCGTCAGGAGTCACTGTGGCACACTGGACTCATGCATCGTCTCATCCTTGGCGACTTTGAACTCAGTATCTTTTCCGACGGCACCTATCCTCTCGACGGTGGAGCGTTTTTCGGCGTCGTGCCCAAAATTATGTGGTCGAAGAAGGTTTCCGCTGACGAAAAGAATTCTGTCCAGGCCGGACTCAACTCGCTGCTCATCCGCACGGGCAAGCAAACTG
>JBAVAV010000218.1:0-11258 GCA_049585895.1 Candidatus Sulfotelmatobacter sp.
GCACACATCTCGCCGGCAACGTGGTAGGACGCGCCTTGGGCAAGCTGCATTGGATCGCGATCGTCTCCGCAGTTGTCTTTCTGGCCAGTTCCCTGCTCTACAGCCGCCTCGCCAACGGCACGGCGCACATCTTCGCCTTGCGCCACGTACTCTTGTGCCTGATGCTGGCGCTGACGTTGCTTTCGCAGTTCTGGATCATTCCGCGCATGGACACGCTGCGCGCCTCGGTCGGCGACTTCGCGTCCCTGCCGCTCGACAATCCCGCACGCGCGCAGTTCGATGCCCTGCACGCCTGGTCTACGCGCGTGGAAGGAGCGGTGCTGTTGTTCGGTTTGGTAGTTGTGTATCTGACTTCGCGGGCTTTCGGCTCTTAGCTTTTCGCCTTTGGCTCCTGGCTTTAAACCCCTTTGAACAACGGAGGTTTCCGGGAGCGTTTGAGCAATTTCGACTCCATCATTTATCCTCAAGTGTTTGCCTTTGATCGCCAGCAGATTCGGTACTTGGGACAAGCCATCTGCTCCGCTGACCGCAGCACGATCCAGCTAAGAGCCAAGAGCTTCCTTATGAAAACCGGCATTATCGGCCTGCCGCAGGTAGGCAAGACGTCGCTGTTCCAAATTCTGACCAGGGCGCACCTCACTGAACAGGCCCGCGCCAACCCGCGCGAAGCGCACATCGGAGTAGCCAAAGTTCCCGACGACCGGCTGGACCGGCTCGCAGCACTTTACAACCCAAAGAAACTGACGCACACCTCGGTGGAGTACGTCGATGTGGGCGCGATCGGTCAGGAGGCGTTGAAAGACACCGCATACGCCGCGCATCTGCGCAACGTGGACGCACTCGCGCACGTGGTGCGGGTCTTCGACGATCCGTCGATTGCGCACGTGGGTGCAATCGATCCGCTGCGCGACATCAAAAATGTGGAATTCGATCTCCTGGTCAGCGACCTGGGCCAGATCGAAAAGCGCCTGGAGCGTCTGGAAAAAGATCTGAAGAAGATGAAGACCGCGGAACTCGAAAGAGAGTTCGAGCTGCTGAAACGAGCCAAGGCGCACGTGGAAACCGACAAGCCGCTGCGCGAAATGGAGATGACTGCGGAAGACAAGAAGCGCATCAAGGGCTTCATGTTTCTCAGCGAGAAGCCGATTTTCTATGTGCTCAACATTGGAGAGTCCACCGAATTGGGGAAGCAACTTGACGAAGCGGTAAGCAAGTACAAGCTTACGGAAATCGCCGCGCGGCCCAATGCCGCGGCTACGGCTATTTGCGGCAAGGTCGAAGCGGAACTCGCGGAGATGAGCGATGCCGACGCCGCCGAATTCCTGGGCAGCTATGGCCTTAAAGAAAGCGGCCTGGTGCGGCTGATCCGAACGACTTATAAGCTGCTCGGTTTGATTTCATTTTTCACCGCCGGCGAAGACGAATGCCGTGCCTGGCAAATTCCCGCCCACACGCGCGCCCAGGAAGGCGCGGGCGCCATTCACTCCGATCTGGAAAAACATTTCATCCGCGCCGAAACCATTCGCTGGGATCAACTGCTGGAAGCCGGCTCCGAGGCCAACGCCCGCGCCAAAGGCACGCTGCGCCTCGAAGGCAAGGATTACATTGTGCAGGACGGGGACGTGATGCACATAAGGCATTCGGGGTGAGCGTTTCCACCACGGAGACACAGAGTCACGGAGAAAACCAGAATTTGTTGTCTTTGTTCTTCTTTCTCTGTGTCTCCGTGCCTCCGCAGTGAATTCGTAGTCACAAACTAGAACTGCTATCATCCTCGCGGCCTGCACATGAGCGCAATTTTCATTAGCATTCTTCTAGGCCTCACCGCGGCTGCCGCCAATGTCTTTGGCGGGGCGATCATCGTACAGCGCAACTGGGAGCGGCGTTATCTCCGCTATTTCGTCGCCCTGGGCGCGGGATTCATGCTGGCCACCGCGCTGATAGAGATGATTCCGGAGAGTCTCGCGTTGCGCGGAAGGTCTGCGGCCTTCCTGGTGCTGCTGGGCTATCTTCTTATTCACTTCTTTGAGCACACCGTCACGCCGCACTTCCACTTCGGGGAAGAAACCCACCACGATGAATTCATGCACTCGCACAAGGGATATTCCGTGCTGCTGGGCCTGATCATTCACACGTTTTTTGATGGTATTGCCATCGCTTCAGGATTTCTGGTTTCGAACGCGCTCGGCTGGCTGATTTTCATTGCGATCTTTCTGCACAAGATTCCCGAAGGCTTCACCGTCAGTTCGGTAATGCTGGCCAGCGGGCGCAGCCGCGGCACGGCGTGGGGCGCGTCGGTGATTCTGGGCGGGGCAACGCTGGCGGGTGTCTTGACCATGGCGCTTTTTCGCCATCATGTGGGCGCGGGGCTGCCCCTTGCCGCAGGCGTGACAATCTACGTGGCGGCTTCGGATCTGGTCCCGGAAGTCAACAAAGAGCCGTCCGTGAGCATGGCATTGCTCGTCTTTGTCGGGGCGGCGGTTTTCTTTTTGTTGGAGAGGGTGTTGCACGCCCACTGAAGGCGGTTCCACAGTTTAGAGTTTTAGTTTCCGCTCCCGGATCTCAATTCTTCTTCTTGTGTCCTGGCAGCGGCAGGACGTAGAGTCCGGGAATCCTCTTGAAGTCCTTCGCGTCCGATGTCACAAGAACAGCGTCCTGGATCGCTGTGGCCGCGGCGAAGCAGTCGGCATAGTGAAGACCATGACCAGCCTTCAGGCGCGCGGCGTGCGCAGTGACTGCTTCGTTGGCGTCGAGAAATGCCAGAGGCAGCATCTTGACTCGATCCATGATTCTGGCCGTCTCAGGGAAGCCCTGCGCTTTAGCAATCGTGTAGTACACCTCGCCCCAGTTGATCACCGACATGCGGAGCGGTTGCTCCGCATCGCGGGCTTCCCTTAAAAGGCGAGCCACAATATCCGCTCCTGGACCGCCAGTTAGGAAGCGATAGAGAGCATTCGCGTCAAGCACGTGGACCTTCATTTCAAATCCCGGTCAGCATCCCGCTGGATCCGTCCTGGTAGATTGCGCCTCGCCAGGACTCCCTTCATCGCATCGATGAATTCGTCGGTCACGGGTTGAAGGAACAGACGGCCTTGCTCTTCCAGAAATGCCACGCGTGTCCCTTCGTCAATCTGAAACTTGCGCCGGATTTCCACCGGGATCACGACTTGGCCCTTAGCCTTGACCGTTGCGTATTCAATTGTCATACTCCGACATTCTATACTTTAGTCGTACTCCGGTCAATTAGTTGGATATCCTAGAACAGGTAATACTAACATCCGGGAAACAATCCGGAACGCAAACTTGAGGCAACCAGAGTCGCGGGCTACTGCCGCTGCAAGAACGAAGGCCACGCTAGGGATCGCTTATGCCGAACCGATTCACTTAGGTTTAGGCAGGGTTCACGTCTCAGTTCGCCGCAGACATAGTAGGGCAGACATCAAGGGCTAAGAGAACCGTTCTTCAATCCACCGAATGCTTGGCGGTATAGCCGTCGCGAGCCACCACGTCGATCTTGACGTCTTTGCCCTTTTGATCTTTCACTTTCAACTGCCCCCCGTCTGGGGCGACGACCTGAACTTTCAGCTTGCGGTAGGTGCCGTCGAGCTTGTCGTTGGTGGGATGATAAGCCAGTGTGTATTGATTGCGGATATCGTTCGAGATGTCGCCGAACAATTCCGGCAGCTCGCCCTCAAAGCGCGGGAAGTAGGCACGGCCTCCGGTCATAGCGGCAAACGTGCGCATCTCGTTGTCACCCTGCAAATAATCCATATTGCCCACCGGAATGCCCATACCGTGCGCGTTGCGGCATCCGCCGCGCGTTTCGCAATACTCGCGCACGATGAATCCTACGCTGATGGGGAAGATGGTCACATCTTTTGTGTCTTTCACTTTTTTCATGATCTTGTCCAGCGTCAGCTTGCTGAACGAGTCGATGCCGGTGGTCACCAGGACGATGTACTTTTTGCCTTCGACGCGATCCAGCCGGTCAAGCGTGTCATACAGCGCATCGAAAAGATTCGTTTCCGCGAATCCAGGGATGCGCAACTGGTTCAGGGCGCCATAAACCGCTTTCTTGTCCTGGGTGAAATCCACCAGGATGTGGGGTTGCATATCGTAATAGGTAACGGCAACCCAGTCGTCTTTCTTTAGCGTGTTGGCGAACGCGTAGGACGCCTGCAGCGCCTGAATCATAAAGACATAGTTAGTAGAGGCGAATTCCACCAACAGCACGGCAGTAATCGGCGCCTTGGATACATTGAAGTTGGTAATCTGTTGCGGCGCTCCGTCCTCGAGAATGCGGAAATTGTCTTGTTTCAATCCGGGAACGAACTGCCCGTTCTTGGTGGTCACCAGCACATCCACGTTGACCAGTGGCACGTTGACTTTGATGGAGTAGTCGGGCATGCCTTCCACCTTTTTGGGCGTGGTGAGCGGAGGCGGCGGAGGGGCCTCGTTTTCTGTCTTCTTCGGGATCGCATACGGACCGACACTGCCGCCCGGTCCCCCGGCTTCGGCAGGGACTTCCTGCTTGGGCTTGCCATTATCCTGAGCCTGGTCCTGCGGCGGCGGCTGAGTTTGTGGCTGGTCCTGGGCAGAGGCCGGCAGCACACCCGCGACCAGAGTAAGCGACACAATCATGATTTCCAGTAACCTGGAAATACTGAGGGATTCGCCTCTTTTTCTTGCGATTGAGTCCAGCGATATTGAGCCTGCCGATTTTAAGCCTAACCATCTCATAAACATACAAACCCCGCGAAACGAGAACTCATGGGCAAGAAACACCCTGTGCTAGTATAGACGCAAGGATTCGCGATTGGGATGTTTGCCCGGCGTCTGCCCCCTCCTGGCAACGACATACAATCCGGCGGAGTCTAATAGAGGAGTAGGATTCCACGCGGTCCCGTTTGCCCATGAAAAATCTAGTCTTCGCGCTCTTCGTTGCCTGCCTGGTTGCCTGCCTGTCCCTTTCTGCGGTAGTGTCCGCCCAGACCGGGCAAGCCGCACAGAACAAGCAAACCACACAGACGATTGCCGTTAGCCAGCTTCGCGCCGGCATGCGCGGGGTGGCTTACACGGTGTTCCAGGGGGTGAAGCCGGAGGCCATGGAGGTTGAAGTTCTCGGCGTTCTGCACAACGTCAATGGGCCCAAGGGCGACATAATTCTCGTGCGCTTGCATGGGGAGAAGGTTGAGTACACCGGCGTGGTGGCAGGCATGAGCGGCAGCCCGGTTTATATCGATGGCAAGCTGGCTGGAGCCCTGGCCTTCCGCATCGGCGAATTTTCCAAAGAGCCCATTGCCGGCGTAACGCCAATTGCCGACATGCTCGAGATCAACGCCCTAGACCGGTCGCCGGCAGAAGAAGCAACGGCCGCCAAACCTGGGGTTAACAATGCCGTCGGCAAAATGGCTGGACCGGGCGGTAGCTCTGCGATTCCCTCTACACCGCAGGATTTCGCGAACTATATGCGGCCGATCGAAACGCCGCTAGTCTTCAACGGATTCTCCGAAGAAGCTGTTCGTCTTCTTGCGCCGCAGTTCGCTACCGCCGGCATTGTTCCCGTGATGGGCGCGGGTTCGGTCAATGAAAATGCCAAGCAGCCGGAACCACTCGAGCCCGGATCAGCAGTCAGCGCGGTTCTGGTTCGCGGCGACATGAACATTGAGGCAACTTGCACCGTAACTTACATCGATCCACAGCGCCTGCTGGCCTGCGGCCATCCCTTGCTCCAGTTCGGTACAGTCGACCTGCCCATGAACAAGGCGCAGGTGCTGGCCACTCTGCCGTCGCCGCTCAACGCGTTCAAAATCGTCGACACCACCGAACCTGCCGGAACTTTTGTACAGGATCGCCACACCGGCATCCTCGGAGTGTTCGACAAGCAGCCCGAGATGATTCCGGTTTCGCTGAGTATCAGCAGCAGCACCGGCCGCAAGCAATTTCATTATGAGGTGCTGAATAATCCCAAGCTCACGCCGGTGGCGTTGATGGTCACTGTCTTCAATGCTCTGCACGGCGTGAATGAGTTCGGCGAAGAGAGCACCTATCGGCTCGCAGGCGATATCGAAGTGAAGGGCTTTCCCGAGGTTACGCTGCGAAATATGTTCGCGCCCCTGGAAAATGGACAGCCTGCCGCAATGCAGGCGGCGCTCTCACTCGGTGAGCGCTTCAGCCGCATTTATGACAATCCTTACAATGCTCCTGCCGTGCGGGGCGTGAAGCTGGATTTTGATCTGGTCCGCGAACGCCGCTTAGCCCGGTTGGAGAGCGCCCGCACCGATGTGACCGAGGCTCGCCCCGGCGATATCGTGACGGTCGAAACCGTGCTCGAGCCTTATCGCGGCGAGCGCGTGGTACAGCAGATTCGGGTCAAGATTCCCACCTCGGCGAGCAAGGGAACCCTGCGCATCCTGGTCAGCGACGGCGAAACTCTCGACCGCGTGGGCCGGGCCAATCCGGCATTCGGCCGCCGGCTGGACCTGGCATCGACCATTGCCATGCTCAACAAAGAGCATGCCAACAATCGCATCTACGTTTCGTTGCTTGAGGCCGATCCCGAGGCCCGCGTCGCCGACAAAGTCATGCCCACGCTGCCCATCTCCGTCATGAATGTCATGGACGGCATGCGTGGCAACCAGGAGATGGCGGTCAGCGGCGAATCGAATGTGGATGAAACCGCCGCCGCCCCACTGGATTACGTGGTTTCAGGCGCCCAGTTGCTGACGATCACGGTGAAGTAGCGCAACGGTCGCTCCCTCCCAGCAATACGCCGCCATAGGCAAATCGAAACGCCCGCTGCTTTGTCCTGCTTTTCTTCCATCGTCGTCGCGTTATTGCGGCACCCGCCAGGCACGGGCCGC
The DNA here is from genome assembly GCA_049585895.1 of Candidatus Sulfotelmatobacter sp. Taxonomy (GTDB): domain Bacteria; phylum Acidobacteriota; class Terriglobia; order Terriglobales; family Acidobacteriaceae; genus Sulfotelmatobacter. Next base: position 6,864 of record JBAVAV010000218.1, read on the forward strand.
TCGCTCTTTGCTTTACGCTTCTCCGCCTCGCATTTAGAATCGAAGCAGGCCGACGTAGCTCAGTTGGTAGAGCAGCCGATTCGTAATCGGCAGGTCAGCGGTTCAACTCCGCTCGTCGGCTCCATTCTTTTCAATCGCCGCGACCACCAATTGGCTATACCAATCTATACTGAACAAATTCGTTTTGGAGGATGAATATGGCTTCTGCAGATACAAAGGACGTCTCACGAAAAGACCTGATCGAATTGCTGAATGAAGATCTGGCCCGTGAATATCAGGCCATCATTGCTTATGTGGTTTACTCCCAGGTCTTGAAGGGCGCTGAGTACATGAACATCGCAGCCGAACTGGAAAAACACGCTGCGCAAGAACTGAGCCATGCGCTGATCATCGCGCAGCAGATCGATTACCTTGGCGGCATGCCGACGGTGGAACCCAAGCGCGTCCGGACCTCAGAAAAGGCAAAGCAGATGTTGCAATTCGATCTCGACAACGAGACGGAAACGATTCGAAATTATCGCGAGCGGCTACGCCAGTGCGAGCGGTTGAAAGAATATGCCATGAGCGAACAGATTCGTCAGATCCTGATCGAAGAACAGGATCACCAGATCGCTCTGGCGACGGCGCTGGGCAAGAATGTGCCCGATCCAGCCCGCTAGACGCCGGGACTATTTCTTAACCAGTTCGTGTACGGCGAGTTCGGGAAGAAGTCCAACAGCATGTGCGCGATCTTTTCTCTTCCCTTTGGATTCGGATGCGTGTGCCGTGGTCCCATAGGTAAGGCATCCAAGGCGACACGCCTTCTTGTAATCGAGATAGAGTCCGCGGGTTGACGACCGATTAGAACCCATCCAACCTGTGCTATAGTAGCCGCCAGACGGGGGTTGTTCCTCCTCGCTCCCTGCCAGGTCTCCGCTCTTCGAGGTTCTGAAATGACCAGTTTCCGTTCCCTAATTTCCGCAATTTTCGCCGTCGTCTGCACTGCTGTACTGCTCATGACCTCCAGCAATGCTTTTGCCGGCTCCGAGCAAGTGATTTACAACTACTCCAAGACTGGCTCCGGCGCCTACGCCGAATTGGTCTACCACTCGGGGCGATTCTATGGGACAGCGAATGAGGGCGGAAATCCGGCTTGTGCGCCTCCCTGCGGCTCGATCTTCGAGTTAGCGCCCAAGGCCAGCGGAGGATGGAGCTATCGCACGCTTTACTCGTTCGTGAGCGATAACTCTGGATCCCATCCCTACGGCAAGGTCGTCTTCGACGCTGCCGGCAATCTGTATGGAACGGCAAGCCTTGATCCCGAAGAAAAGCAGGGGGTTGTGTTCAAACTTACCCCCACCGCGTCCGGCCCCTGGACCGAGGCGATTATCCAGACGTTTTCCACTGGCGTCGTCGGCCCCACGATGGATGCGGCGGGGAACCTCTACGTGGTCGCGCCCGCTGGCGGCACGATGGGACGCGGGGGTGTGACTGAGCTCACCATGAATTCCGGTGGAACGTGGAGCCAGACGCTGTTATATAGCTTCACCGGGAAGCCGGATGGCCAAACCCCGTACAGCGCGCTGACTTTTGATGCCGCCGGAAATCTCTATGGAACAACGGAAATTGGCGGGAGCCACAACAGCGGCTCGGTGTATGAATTGACTCCCGCATCCGGCAGCTGGACTGAAAAACTCTTATACAGCTTCGACAAGACTCATGGATCGGTGCCAGAGGGCCCGGTTTGTCTGGATTCGGCGGGCAATATTTATGGCGTCGCATATGAGGGCGGCGCATATAACGAAGGAACAGTTTTTGAACTAAGGGCCGGCAAGAGCGGCTCGTGGAGCATCCTCGTTCTGCACTCGTTTAATTTTGCCGCGGGCGACGGAGAGTTTCCCAACTTTTATCTCACACCGGGTCCGCCGGGGGTGTTTTACGGTACTGCCCTTGATGGCGGCGCCTACAACCGCGGCACGTTGTACAGCGTGCAGCGGGGCTCTAACGGCCAGTGGTCCGAGACCATACTCTACAATTTCGGGCCAAACGGACAGTGGCCCCAGTCGGGCGTGACCGTGGGACCGGGCAACGCCCTGTTCGGCGCGACCGGTTACGGAGGCGCGTCGGGGACCGGCGTAGTCTACGAAGTCGAACCCTAGCGGCTATCTCTCCGTCGAAAGCACTGGATTCTTGCCTTCTGTTCTTGTCTTCGATGGACGACTACTGCTTCTTGAACCACGTGGTGTAGGGCGAGTTCAAAAAGAAATCCATCAACGAGCGCGCGATTTTCTCTCTCCCTTTCGGGTTGGGATGCGTTCCGTCCTGCTGGAACTCGGAGCGGTCCCAGGTTAGGCCGTCGGAGCGCGGCGTGGTGCCGTCGGCCCACAGATAAGGCCCCCAAGCCATCCACGGCGCTACACCTTTCTTGTAATCGAGATTGCCGGCGATAGAGTCCGGCGCTCCGCCTCGCATTTGATCGATCTGCGCCTGAATCGCCCACTTCACCGAGAATCCGTATTCGTAGGCATAAGGCTCCGGATTCAGCCGCACCGTGGCATAACCGGCGTAGATGCGGCTGGTGATAAACATCAGCTTGAGATTGGGATAGCGCGAGCGGGCTGCCCGGGCCATCTCGCCGATCTCGCGCTCGTAGTGATAGGCCTCGGCGTCTTTCGAGGGCAGCGCCACGTCGGGGCGCGGGTCGGCATTCTTCATCCAGATCACTTCTACCTGGTCTTCGGCAAGACCTGCCGGCTTAAGCTGCTCGTCGCGGATGCGGTCATACTGGTTAGGCAGGAACTGCGGCATTCGGCAGCCGTGCTCGTGCGGAGTCTCCTTGGCTGGGGTCCAGGCGCAGCCGGTAATCGCTCCCTTCGCGCCATTGATCACGACCATCGAACCGTGATTCACCCGGTTGTCGGCGTCCGCCAGTTGTTTGAACCCGGCAAACTCGATTGTGGCATTGCTCATACCAATTGAGAGAAAAACGAATTTACCTCGAATCGGCTTGACCTCCGCGGCCAGAGCCAGGCCGGCTGCGTTGTGGTCGGCGGGAACGGCGTTGCTGCCGTGTTCGTACAGACCTCCCTGAAAGCCTTTGTACTTATCGGTAGCCAAATCGTTCAGAGGCTTGGCATCAAAAGACTGTGCCCACAAACCGGCCGTGAGCAGCAGGCAGGCAAACTGGATTCGAAGGAGTCTTGGCATTCCGCGCATGTGCGTCCTCTGTCGTCAGATGATAGCTGGAGTCGGAGGGTTGCGGCAGGTTCGGTCGGTCAATCTTTCAAACGGGAGCCTTCCGGACTTTGCTCCCGATGGGCAGAGTTCGCTTTCCAGCGCATCGTTCGATCTGATACTGTTTCTAGTCCGCGACTTCGGATTCTCCAGCGGGCCGCCTTGAATTCGACCACTGGCATGTTTTTGGTCGTACCGGTGATTCTTACTCCAGAACCGAAAAGGATAACGACCGCGTGATTGTTGGGGTTCCGAAAGAAAGCTATCCGGGCGAACGGCGGGTCGCGCTGGTTCCCCTGGTGATTGCAAGTCTTGCCAAGGCCGGGCTGGAAGTAGTGGTGGAGGCAGGCGCGGGCGAGTCGGCAGGATATCCGGATTCGCTCTATGTCGAGAAGGGGGCGAAGATTGTTGACGGCCGCGCCTCCGTATTCGGCACCGCGGATATTGTGGTTCAGGTTCTTTGCTACGGCTCGAACGACCTCACCGGCAAAGCCGACCTTACGCTCCTGCGGCGCGGGCAGGTTCTCATCGGATTCCAGCGGCCGTTCGGATCGCTGGAGATCGTGCAGCAGATCGCGGCCGCTGGCGTAACTTCGTTTTCCGTGGAACTCGTGCCCCGCACCACGCGCGCTCAAAGTATGGACGCGCTTTCTTCCATGGGAACGATTTGCGGCTACAAGGCAGTGCTGCTCGCCGCCGAAACCTCGCTGCGGATCTTTCCCATGATGACCACCGCCGCAGGCACCATCACACCCGCCCGCGTTTTTGTCATTGGCGCCGGCGTCGCGGGATTGCAGGCCATTTCGACCGCGCGGCGTTTGGGCGCCGTAGCTTCGGCCTATGACATGCGTCCCGCGGCGAAAGAGCAGGTGCAAAGCCTCGGCGGCCGTTTCGTCGAATTGCCCATCGAGGCAAACAACGCTCAAGATGCGCGGGGCTATGGCACCGCGCAAGACGAGACTTTCTATGCGAGGCAGCGCGAACTATTGACTCGCGTGGTCGCCGAGAGTGATGTGGTCATTAGCGCCGCAGTGATTCCCGGAAAAAAGTCGCCGGTCTTGATCACCGCTGATATGGTCAAGGGCATGGCGCCCGGCTCCGTGATTGTTGACCTCGCGGCCGAGCGCGGCGGCAACTGCGAGCTCACTCGCACCGGAGAAACCGTGAAAGAGCATGGCGTCT
>JBAVAV010000219.1:0-1754 GCA_049585895.1 Candidatus Sulfotelmatobacter sp.
ACAACGGCCCGTTGGAAAGCTAACGCGGGGGTGGCACGCCCTGAGGCACTGCGAAGGGCGTGGCTGGCTCCCCACGCCCTTCGCAGTGCCCTTAAGTTTTACCACAACTTGGCGAGTATTTTCGGCGCGCGGCGCGGTAGCCATCGACCATCGACTGGAGCTTCATCCAGCCGCGCCACAGCGTGATCCATCCTGGGAAGCCGTCGCCCTTGCGGTTCTGGTGACCACCGAGGCGAGCGACATGCTTGTAGAACGTCCGTACCGAGGGGCTCGGCCCCACCCGTTTGCCGTAGTGGTTCGCCAACACTTCGACATACTCGGCGTCCACGACCTCCGTCGCGGGACGCTGGTCGGCGTCCGCCGCTCGGGCCGCGTCGCGCAAGCGCAGCAGCGTGGTGGCCACCGCCGAGAGTACCGCAATGGCCGGCTCCAAGCGCTCGATCTTCTCGAACTGCATCGACTCGATGCCACAGCCGGTCTTCATGCCCTTGTGCAACTCCTCGATGATGGGCCGGCGTTCGTACCAGCCGATGCGCACCTTCGCCTCCGAGCAGTCCGTGACGGGGACGTCGGTCAGCAGGATCCATTCCAGCGGCTCTTCCCCCGCGGGCGTCTGCGCTTCCCAGACACGGATCACCCACAGGTCCAGCGGCCGCTTGGCATACTCGCCCACGTGCTTGCGCGGCACCGCCAGTTGCACGGCGGCAAAGGCGACCTGCACGGTCGTGGCACGGGCGCTGCGCTGCGGCGACCCCCGCACCTGAAGCGGGCGACTGCCCGCGGACGGCAGCTGCCGCGCCGCGTCGAGCAGGGAACGCGGGCCGGCCACCGCTTGCACCAGTTTGCGGTTTTCCTTGGCCCGCAGCACGAAGGGACGGCGGTGCGTCACTTCGTAGGCCAAATACTCGAACGTGTCCGAGAGGCTGTCGGAAATATCGACGCACAAGACCCCCGCCGGTGCCGGCCCACTGGCCTCGACCCCGTGGACCCACAAGCGGCTCTCGCGGTCCGCGCGGGCACGAGCCTCCGGGACGGTTTCCCCCGCGGGGACATCGGCGCGATGGTGCAGGATCTGCGACAGCAGCCCCAGCGCTTCGCCGGTGTCGGCGCGCACCGCCAGGCTGTTGTGACAGATGTAACCACGGCGCGTGCCTTGGCCGATCTGCCCCAGTTGATCCAGCAGCGTCGTCTTGGTGGTGAAGTCCAGTTCCGTGGCATCGTGCAACTGCAGCACGACCCCCGAGCCCAAAGCAGCGATCCGCTGCCGGGTCGCGGCGGCGTGGCTGTCCATCAGGACTTGGTGGGTGACTTCCGGCCGATTCATCAAGCGGTAGAAGGCACGCAGGTCGGGCGGTCGGTTGAGCTTGTCGGGCAGCGTGCCGCCCGGGTGCCGACACAGTTGATCCACCAGCAACACCAAACGGCGGCTTCGCCGTTTGTGGCCCAAATGGACCTGACCAAAATCGCTGCGACCGAAGGATGGCATCGTGTCGCCCATACCCTGCCCCTTGGGAACCGACCGCGGGTACCCCCCGCACGTCACCCCGAAGAGTGGGGAGGCAGGTCAAGTCCCGAGCAGCAAGGACCGGACGAATTGCAATTATTGCCATCACGACCGCAGTCTCAGAAGCGAGCAGTGAGTTCCTTGAAAAACCTTCAAATCCAAAAACTACAAACAGGACACCTCATCCACGTGCAACATTCGCCGGGCGGATGCGGTAAAACTTAAGGGAGTACCTCAGGGCGTGCCACCC
>JBAVAV010000220.1:0-5447 GCA_049585895.1 Candidatus Sulfotelmatobacter sp.
GGCAGCGTTCCGCAAGTGTTGGTTTGCGAGAAGTCGGCGCCGTTGGCGCCGCTGATCGCGATGGCCGAGATGTTCAAGTCAATGCCTCCGCCTGCGGTCGCAGTCAGGGTCACAGGATTGCTGGTCGCACCCAGCGCCCACTGCCCCGCATTCAACGCAGCCGGGGCAAAAGCAACCGCTGCGGCCAGCGGAACGTAGCGCACGCGGTTGTTTCCGCCATCGGCAACGTACAGGTTGTTGTTGCCGTCGACCAGTGCGCCCAGGTTCGCCATGCGCGCGTTGGTGGCCGGCCCGCCGTCACCTGAAAATCCGCCCTGAATGGCATTGGTAGGATTTCCGGCTACGGTGCTGTAGATACCCGTTGCCGCGCTGATGCGCTGCACCGTGTTGTCATTGCCGCCGGAGATAAAGATGTCGGCCCCCGGGTCGATCGCCAGCATCAGCGGATTCCACATGCTGCCGTTCAACTTGGGGCCGCCGTCGCCTTTCAGGTTCGCGTTGCCGTTCAGCGCGAAGCCATTGATGATTCCACCCGACACCCAGCGGACCACGTTGTTGTACTGATCAGAAATGTAAACGTTGGCTGACCTATCCACGACTAGGCCGGCTGGATGGTTGAGGTTGGCCTTGTTGCCCGCCCCGCCGTTTCCTTTGGAGCCAGCCACGCCTGTACCCGCTACCGTGCTCACAAGCCCTGTGGTGACGTTCGACTCGCGTACGCGGTATCCCTGCCAATCGCTGACGTACACATTGTTCGAGGCATCCAGCGCGACGTTGAGAGGCAGCGCAAAGCTGGCCAGGAGCGGCCCTTTCGTATCGCCACACTGCGCAGTGATAGGAACACACGACTGGCCGTTGCCAAACACAGTGCTGATGACGCCTGTGGAGATGTTCACTTCGCGAATCACGAGATTGTTGGAGTCCGCGATATAGAGGTTGCCGTTGGAATCGAAGGCAATGCCGCTGGGCAGGTCGAGCATGGCGCTGGTGGCGGGACCGCCATCGCCGCTGTATCCGATGCTGCCGTTTCCGGCGACAGTGCTGATCACCGCATTGGCTGCGCCCGGATTCGTAATCTTACGGATGCGGTTGTTGGCCTGGTCCACAATATAAAGACTGCCGGCCGCATCTTCGGCAACATCCCAGGGAACTGCCAGCATGGCCTGTGTTGGCAAGCCGCCGTCGCCGCCGTTGCCGCCGCCGGCGATGGTCGAGATAACCGGCGTAGCGCCGCTGGTAGCCTGGCGAATCCGCTGATTGCCGGTATCGGAGATCAGCATATTTCCCGCAGCATCCACGAAGATGCCTCCGGGCAAGTCCAGTGCGGCGCTGGTTGGCGAACCGCCATCTCCGGTGAAGCCTTGTGTGCCGTTGCCCGCCACGCTGGTGATCGTGGTCTGTCCCGCCGCGATGTAACGAATCCGATGGTCGCCCGTGTCTGCGATATACAAATCACCGGCGGCATCGGTGAACACGGCCTGAGGCAGATGCACCTCGGCGCTGGTGGCTACTCTTCCGTCGCCGCAACCGGCCGGCGAGTTAGTGCATGCCAGGCCGTTGCCGGCGACAGTGCTGATGTTGTTCTGGCCGGCCTTGATCAGCCGGATCTTCTGATCGTAGGTGTCGGCAATATAGATGTTGCCCGCGCTGTCCACCGCCACGCCGAAAGGATCGTTCAGGAACGCCTGGTTGGCCGGACCTCCGTCACCGCAAGTGCCCTGCGAACTGGAGCAAGCCGCCGACTGTCCTGCGATGGTGTTGATGTCTCCGGCCGGAATGCTGACTCCGGCAATGGTGATGGTGCTCGTCCCAACATTGACCACGCGAATGCGATTGTCGTAACTGTCGGCGATGTAGATGTTGCCGGCGGCGTCAAACGCTATGGATTCCGGCAGATTGAGATTGGCCGAGGTGGCCACCGCACCGTCACCGCATGCCATGGAATGGTCGCATTTATCGCCGTTACCGGCGACTGTGGCAATCGTTCCCGGCTTGATGGAAACGCTGCCGATCTTGATCGTCGTGCTGCCCACATTGACAGTGCGGATGCGGGATCCAGCGGCATCTACAATGTAGATGTTTCCCTTGCTGTCAAACGCCAATCCTGCCACTTGGCTCACGCCGGCCAGATTCACGGCTTTGCCATCGCCTGCGAAACCGCCGTAGCCCTTGCCCGTGTAAGCGCTGAACGTGCCGCCCGCGCTCAACTTGAATACATAGGACGATGCCGGAGCAGCAATATAAATGTTGCCCGTGGAATCCTTGATGGCAGCGGTCGGCCCCGGCAGGGACGCAGCCAGCGGGCTCGATGGAACCGGGCCGCCGCCGGCAATCGTATAGATGTCATTCGCGGTATAGGTCTGGGCGTGAACCTCCGCCGAGCCAACCAGCCAAAGAGCCACTGCGCACAGACTCAGAAAAGTCACACTGTAGTTTTTCCAGGTAGATGTCACGCACAACCTCCGCAAAATTTTGACCTAGGGAAATTAGTCAGACTGCAAGTTAATCAGTTCGTCGCAGACAGCGTTCGTAATTAAAGCTTGCACTTTCAAGTTCCAAGTAGCCCGCGTTACTTCTAACCTGGCCTTACGTATCGATGGCGAGCAGGTTTTTACTGCAACCGTGCCGGGTGGCCTTCGAGCCACACAAATCCAGTTTCTCCATCAAAGTAAGGTTGTGGACTCGGGGGGAGATCAGGTTCAAAAACGGGGATGCTCCGCAAAGCCTCCCCGGTGCTGGTTTACGTTATCGGGCATCGCAAATCGCTGCAAGAGGTCTAATTCCTTAGTGTCGAAAGTCCCTACGGCAAGAGCCCATAAACATCGAGCTCGGTGGCGGTGCCGACGTACACTTTTCCGTTGGCGACCGTCGGGATGGTGAACTTCACGGCGTTTCCAGCCTTGTCACGGGAGCCGGCTTGGCTACTGTTGTAAATCTCAGCCGCGGTGCCAGCATCCAGAGCGTGCAGCACCGCAGGGCCAGTAATAGCCTGGCTGGTGTCCAATGCCCAGACAATGCCATTTGCGCTTTGGTCAGAGGAAACTACTGGAGTCGCCCCGGGAGGATTCAGAGCGAAAGAGGAAGTTGCGATCGGGGTTGGCACAATCAGTCCGTTGCTCATATGAAAAATGCGCAACATGTCGCTGGCGCCCCAGAAGTAAAGATTTCCCTGCCAGTAGGCCGGCGCGCTAAACAACGGATGCCCCGCGAAGGCATTGGTAATCTGCTGCACAATCTGGTTATTACCGCTGGCATTGAAATGTCCCAAGCTGTTCCGATTCAGAAGAAAGATCACACCCTCTTTTCCCGCGCCAACCGCCAGGTAGGGATTTGAGGCCCCGGTCTGGTAAGGCAACAGGAGTGGTCCTCCCGAACCCAGATCCTGATCCTGGTCGCTCAATTTCACTGCATTGTAAGGAGTGAAATAGTCGGCCACCTTCAAGCCCGCCTTTGTAGACAGCTTCAGATAGCTCATGCCGTAGTCGACGCCGCCGGTGTTCGCGTCAAATGTTCCGTTGCCTGTCATGGCATACAGATTGTTTATGGAGTCGGCGGCCAAACCATCGCCACTCTGCCAGATGCCGCCTTGGTCGCCGTTCGCCGTGACGCAAAACGCCGCCGTTTGTTGCAGGGTATTTTGGTCATAACCCATCACCCAGCCGTGATAGGCAAACTCCGATTCCAACCCGTGCGACGCCCACGAGATGTAAATAACTCCATTCAGCGCAAGTAAACCCGGACGCTGATTGGAACGAAACGGATCGAAAGATAGTTTTCCGCCCGATGAATTCGAACCTGTACCTGGAACCGTGGCCGCAATCACAACCGGGCCGCCAAACTTTTCCGCACCGGTGGTGACGTCAAGCGCGTGCAGGCGTTGAAAGTAAACGCCGTTCTCTTTCGTCGCCGCCACCACATACAAGGCCGCAGTGGCGGGAACAATGGCCGGGGTTCCGGTGATGCCAACTTGGGGAGTAATCGCGATCGTACCGAAATCGCTGGATGGCACTGTGGTGATGCCCTTCGCTGGATTCGTGAAGTTCACTTGCCACAGAGGAGTGGCATTGGATCCGGCGTTGCTGTTGGCATCGAACCCGTACACGCTGTCATTTTCCGTGGCCACGAAAACCACCGAATGGTTTCCCTTTCCCTTGATCAGCAGGTTGCCTAAAACCAGAGGCTCAGCGTAGACCTGCCCGTCGACGCGTTGCGAGAAGAGTTTTCCGAAAGTATTCATCTGGACCAGGCTCGGCGTAAGGCTGGTCTCGTGGAGATTCTGTCCGCTGCGCAAATTGTCGAAGTGATAAGTTGTAACGTTGATTTGGCCTGCAGCGGTTACCGCCACAAACAATAATAGTGCGGCTTGTGCCAGACATCGGCGCGCAGAAAATACAAAGGGACCTGCTATGCATGAAACCCGGTGCAACGAAATCGCGTTTGCGAACAAGATACAACTCTCCCGAACAGGCTCTACCAAAGGGGTTTCACAGCCCGGAGGGCAGGCGAGTACGAGTGGTAATTTCCTCCATCCGTCTCGGGAAGTCAATCGTAATTTGTGCAGAATTGTCGCGAATGCGCAAAAATTAATATTCGGCGGGGAAGTTGCAGGATCTTGCAACCGCACATGACCAAGTGGGGTTTGAAACAGGCTCCTGTTTTTTCGACATATCTGAGGGTTAGTCCAAAAGGAGGAGACGAATTCTTTCCGAATTCTGTTGACACTATCCCGGCGCCGCTGCATGATTCTCGCTTGCACGTTACGGGCTACCGCCGTATCTCCCCTCTGTAAACAGAAAACCAAAATTTCACGTACTGTACAGGCACACTATGCACAGCACTTCGCAGAACTTCTCCTTCCCCGGGAGGGCCTTCTGGAAATCTGAAAAAAAATCGATCGCAGGACACCGCCGTCGCGCTTTGTGGTTCGCGATAATTGTGAGCGTGTTCCTGATTGGTTTCTCCAGCGCGACGGTTGCCGCCGCTCAAGTGAGCGTGACTACTTACCACAACGACAACGCGCGGACCGGGCAGAACACCGCCGAAACCGCCCTGACGCCGGGCAATGTAAATGCCACTCAATTCGGCAAATTGTTTGCCGGCGGCGTGAACCTCGATAGTTGGTCCGCGGCCCAGCCCCTCTACGTTCCAAACGTCTCCATCGCCGGCGTTACGCACAATGTCATTTATGTAGCGACCCTTAATAACAGCATCTACGCTTTCGACGCCGATAACGGCGCCCTCCTGTGGACTAATAACTACGGCCCAGCGACACCCTTCGCCAACTTATGCACTGATAACGGATTCAATAACGCTCCTTCGGCCGGAGCCGGCATTGTCGCTACGCCCGTCATCGATCCCGTGGCCGGCACAATATATTTCGTCACAAAGACGGGTGACGGAATCGCGTCGCCCTTCGCGTTGTACCTGCACGCCGCGAGCATTAGTAC
>JBAVAV010000221.1:0-4016 GCA_049585895.1 Candidatus Sulfotelmatobacter sp.
GGCACAGTACCTGTTTGTGAAGGACGACGGTAGCACACTTTTAACTAACAATCTGCAAGCGGTATAGCCACCCTTGCAAGGGCGGAGAGGAAAACGATGACGGTTGCAAGTAGCACTATTCACAGCGAGACAATAACAGATCACTCTGGAGATTGGTCATCAGGCCCGCTTGCCGCAGGGACTTTTGACACACTCATTCTCGACATTAATCTGACCGCGCTCACGGAAACGGCTACGCTTATGATTAGCCGTTTGGATGCCTTTAACAATCTGACACAGATGTGGAGTGCAGCAACAAATGGCCCGGTTTCCGAATCAGTAGACATCGGCCCTTGTGACGCTTACGCGGTCAGTCGTGCGTGGGCAGGGAATGTTCAGGTGGATATTGTCACCGAGGGAACCTATAGCGGAACTGTATCACTTTTAGGTAGGGGATAATATTTTATGACAGCTCTCACCTTTTATTTAAACCAGACTGCCTCTGCAACGGCTTCAACAGCAGATCAATTGTTGGAAAACGCCAGTACAGGTGGGTCGCTGTCCAATAAAAACACAAACCTTACCTCGGGAACGACGGGCTGGATTACACTCTATGCACAAGGCAATGCTACAGGGCAAACAGGGGCAGGATCACAACCAGCACTTGCTGATAATGGGTGGCTCGATGATGCTGTTACGCTCGTCGCGAACCACTTTCCGGCTGGTACATGGTCCGTTGCGCTAGGCTTTGAGACAACCGCGACAGGCACGTTTACTGCAGACTTCCATTTCCGTTTTTACCAGCGTAGTAGCGGTGGAACCCGTACGCTCATTGGTGAGGCTATAGCCAGTAGTCAGACCATTATTTCTACGTCCTACACCGTTCTTACACCTTCTGTTTCGGCGTCTGCAAGCAATACCTTTGTGTCCGGCGATAAGGTCGGATGCGACGTAACCATAAATATCATCACGAATGGAACGACAGGGAACCTGCGCATGCAGGCTAGTAGCAGCGCCACGTTAGGGAATACAAGCGCTCAGATCGTGACACCTGGGTATGTCAGTGCCACCACAAGCACGCGCACTGTTCCCGATACAGCGGCCCTGATGAGCACCCTTGCAAGGGTGGTGCCTGATACGGCGGCTTTGCAGGCTACGAATATACACACTGTACCCGATGCTGCAGCTCTTATGTCTACCCTTGCAAGAGTGATGCCAGCCACCGCTGCGCTTGGCAAAGTGCGATCTGTTCCTGCTTCCACATCCCTGCAATCAACTAACGTGCATAATGTACCCGTGTCTGCATCGCTCACCAATACCAGCATGCGTACAGTTCCCACGTCAGTAGCGCTCTATGTGCCTTCTGTTTTTTATGCTTCCAACGTGGCGCAAACCATTAGCAGTCTGATACTTTCAGATCAAATGTCCATGCAGGTGGGTGGCACTGAAACCAATTTCACGGTAACCGCACCCAGCTCCGGCGTGAATTCTTATGTAGAGTTAGCCAGTCAGGGTGGCACACCAACCGCGACACCAGCCCTACCAGCGCCCACAGGCCGTGGGTGGAGCATCAACTTAGCTGGAAATACGATCTTAGCCGGACCCTGGTTCAGCACCTTCACCCTGGCAAAAAGCGGCTCGTCCATGAGTGGGGCAACATTGGTCGTCAGGTGGTTCAGGCGTACTATGGATGGCACCTGCTACCCCATCGGCGTGAGCACACTCAGCAGTCAGACCTTTTCAACGAAAGCAAGCTATACCACGCCCTCGGTGACGGTAAACTTTCCGTGGCAATTCATAGCCAATGACACGCTTTATGTAGACTGTTTCGCATTCAATGGTTTAACGGCCTGGTCATCGGACGTGTTCACCATTTACGTGTCCAATTCTGCCACAATGGGCGTAGTCAATGATGGCACCACGACCGCGCCACAGATGATAAGTACGCCTGCTGGCCTGTCCTGCTTAGTTGGTGCGTCTGCTTTTGTCAACGGGACAACATCACCCGTTAAGAATGAAAGTTTCACTCTGGCAGACGCTGCGGACCAGCGTAGTGTGCTTAATCTGACCGTGGAAGATGCCAGCGGCAGTCTCTCTTATACGCCCAATATGCCTGTCATCCTCAGTGATTCTACTCAGGGCAAGCTCTACGATGGCTATTTAGCCAGTGACCAGAAGAGTAAAGTCTCTGCTGATCCCAACAACTTGCAGCGCGAGCACAAATTAACATTTGCCGATCACCACAGGGACTACGACAAGGAAAGCAATGGCATCATCGGCGCGAATACCAATGGCACCAACTACAGCAATTGGAGCGCAGGCGATATTGCGTGTGATTTCATCGACAAAGTCGAGAGCGCAAATGGTATCTGGGGTGAGTACGCGATAGAAGCGGATTATAGCCAGGCTGCTTTCTCGCAGGGCACGCTTGCCAATGTGACCGCAACCAGTACCGTGTCGCCCTTCACGTACGCGCCAAACGTCAGCCAACCGCCTGTCACTACAAACACGGGCGATCTGGAGCTAACCAGAGCAGGCACGCAGTTCACGCTGACCGAGGCGACGACGAGCGATTTTAGCGGCGGCACACTGACGAATATGGTGGCAAGCAGTAATGCGCTTAAACCAACGACACAGAAGGCCATCAAATTTCAAGTCCAATATCCATCGGGAATTATACCAAATAATTATGCTGCATTTCATCTCAATGGCGTGGATGTTAATGAAGTAATTTACGATTCCGCCTATGCAGAAATCTGGTCGGGAAGTATGACAGTTGCAACAAATGACACACTTCATTATGATATTTGGATTGCATCAAGTAGTCCTGCAATTATGGCGAGTGTCGATATTTTGTTTAGTGATGGATTTTTACTTCGAAATTTTGTCTATGCAACTCCCGATAGTCCCACTGCTCCTACAGCCGTTTTTGATCAAAACGGCGTTAGTGCAGATGTCATAACTGATTTATCAAATTATGCAAAAGATGCATGGTATACGAGAGCGATTCCGCTCGGCGTTGTTTCCGGTAAAACAATTAGTACAGTTTCCTTGCTCATTTCTGGGTCAAGTGCTGGGACCTATACCATCTATGCAAAAAATATCTATTTGGGATCACAGTCAGGAAGTCCTTTTTTCTCAACAACATCGACAGCAACGCATGTCAGTCCGACACCTGTAACGTTTTCAGGCGGCTACGCTTCCCCAACTGGCTTTACCACTGTTGTTGATGTATTTCTTCCAGCAGCAAGCACGAGAATTTCTCCAGCACACAGCATTAGCAGTGTAGGATTAATACAAAATTCAAATATCACATGGACAGCATCATTGCCAACCTCCGGCGCTGCTGCGCCTGTATACCCTCCTGGTAGTGGAACAAATGCCGCATCGACATTATCTTCATCAACACCACAGATGAATATCTACATTAGTTACGATGCGGTCACTTGGCTTCTTTGTGGAAGCCAACAAGCATTACCTGGATTGCCTCCTGGGGCAAATGTATCTGGAACATCTTTTTATCTCAAAGAACAATTCCAGGCTGGGAATGATCCATCTGCTATTCCTGAATTACTCCAAGTTAATATCATTATCAACTCTGCCGCAGCACAAACGACAAGTGATGTTGTTGCTGCATACGGAAACGCGACAGAGTGGAATACAGGAACGTATAACGGAACCACTATTAACGGTAGCGGACAATTAATAAACGGAGGAACGTATACACCAAATTTATCAACAGGAAGTTTTGGATATATTCTCGCTTCAACTGGGTCACATTGGAATTTAACATTCTCCAGCAGCACAATGACTCTTAGTGATACAGGGGATGCTGGTGACAATAATGCTACCGTTTGGTTTAATGATATCAGGCCCCTTGTAAATGGAGTTATTGAATGCGATGTAGCATCATCATCGTCTGGCTCCAATCAATGGTCAAGAACTGGACTTATTTATCGTGGTGGGATATGGGGCGCCGGTTTTACTAATGGGTCAGATGCCAATTCCAGTTGGATTCCTATGATGAATGGATATGT
>JBAVAV010000222.1:0-5212 GCA_049585895.1 Candidatus Sulfotelmatobacter sp.
GACTGTGTTACTCACGTCCAACGCTTTCAACGGATACGAAAACGTCGGGCTGCTGGATGTCGGGATGAGGGGGGCACCTTCCGGACATCTTAGTCACGGGGAGATCAAGTGGCTCACCAAAGATAAATGGCAAATTCGCGGGGGCGAGTTCTCGCCGGACGGCAAGCACATCACATTTAGCGCCAACGTTGATGGCAATGAAGACATCTACCTGCACGATCTTGCCACCGGCAAGTCCACGGCGCTTCCGATTCCAAAGGGCGTGAACGAGCCTGCCGGCGGGCATCCCGCTTTCACTAAAGATGGCTCGCGCCTGCTGTACTACCACAACGGTCCCACTGCGCCCGGCGATCTCTGGGTGTATACGTTGGCGACAGGCAAGTCGCATCAGGTCACGCATTCGCTCGTCGCAGGCGTGAGGTCGGAAGATATGGTTGAGCCTTATCTGGTGCACTATCCCAGCCGCGACGGGAAGTGGACGATCTCCGCTCTTCTTTATGTGCCCTTCAACATGGCGCGCAACGGGCAGAATGCCGCCATTGTTTACATTCACGGCGGACCGACTTCGCAGACTGTAAATTCATTTAACCGGTTTGTGCAGTACGCCGCCAATCAGGGATACATGGTGCTTGCGCCCAACTATCGCGGCTCGACGGGGTACGGCAAGGAATTCCAGCAGGCGAATCTTTTCGATATGGGCGGCGGCGATTTGCAGGATGTGCTGGCGGGTGTCGACTGGATCAAGAAGACCGGCCATCTCGACCCTAAGAAGATCGCCGTCATGGGCGGAAGCTACGGCGGCTATCTCAGCATGATGTCGGTCACGAAAGCGCCCGAAGTGTGGGCGGCGGGCGTCCCGATTGTGCCCTTCGTGAACTGGTTCACGGAGATCGAGAACGAAGATCCGGTGCTGCAGCAGTCCGATCTCGCGACTATGGGCGATGTGGTGAAAAATAAAGCGCTGTATGAAGACCGCTCGCCCATCAACTTCATCGACCAGATTAAGGCTCCGCTCCTACTGTTGGCAGGTGGGCACGATCCGCGCTGTCCTAAGTCAGAAACGCAGCAGGTCGTCGATGCCATCAAGAAGCGCGGCGGAACGGTCGACTACAAGATCTACGAAAATGAGGGACACGGATTCGCGCGTGTAGAGAATCAGATTGACGCCTACAAGCGCGTTGCCGACTTTCTGATGGCACACGTTCCGCCCGCGGATTGCAGTTGCACGCTGACGGAGTAGCAGGCCGGTACGGGCACGTAAGTACACACGCCATGGGAGTACGCCGCCGCATTACGCCAATGCGCGCACGATCGCTTTTACCAAACCCGGAATAGTGAATTCTTTGGCCTCGATATTTACCCGCAAGCCCATCTCGCGCAACGTGGAAGAAGTAACCGGGCCAATTGAAGCCGTGAGGATACTCGCAAGAATTGTGTGGGCGTGGGCCGCTGGTGGCCGCGAAGGCTGATTGAGTCCTGCGGCCGAAGGCGGCCCGAGCAAGGCGACAAAGTTGCGCACCGTTGAAGAGCTTGTAAAAGTAATCACACGCGGCCGCCGTCTTGGGTTCTTCAACGAAGAGCACAGGCGAGCACGGGAGGCCTTTGGCACAACCGTTTCGTAGGCTTCCACTACATCCACATGCGCGCCCGCCTTGCGTAACTCGCGCGGAATTACGTCGCGGGCAACTTTGGCGCGCACCAGCAGCACCTTCTTCCCTTTCACACGACGCCGCAGGCTGCGGACTACCGACTCGGCTACGTACTCTTTCGGAACCACGTCAACTTTTGCGCTACGCTGCTCGAGGGCTTTTTTCGTGGCTGGGCCGATTGCAGCGATGCGGAGACAAGCCCCAGGGGATAGAGCCGTCACGGTTTTGCTGCCAATTTTGGCACGACTGAAGCGGCGCCCTTCGCGAAGCGCACCGAAGTCAAGATTCAATTCTGCCATTCGCTGCCACATGGCCTCGACACCGTTCACGCTGGTGAGGATGAGCCAGTCGTATTCGTGCAAGCGCTTCAGCGCCGAATCCAGAGGGGCAAACGACTTCGGCTTGCGGAATTCTATGAATGGAATTTCGACTACCCCTGCACCCAGCTTGCGCAGCGCACTGGAAAGTGCGCCGGCCTGGCGCCGAGCGCGGCCTACCAGCACCCGAATGCCGGATAACGGAAGTTGCTTTGACTTACTTGCCATTTTGCTTCTTGCGGACGTGCAGAACTTTCTCTACTTCGGCAATCACGATGCCTGCTTCGTCTTTCACTTCCACAGAAAAGACGGGCTCGTATTTCGGCAGTGTTTTGAGCTTCTCGCGAATGTCGTTGAGTTGCGCATCGTTGAGTCGAAACTCCGCACGCACTGTTCCCTTCCCTGGTTTTCTATAGCGGATAGTTGCAGCTTTGTCCCACACGATGTAATCGCGGCCGAGGTTTGCCATCAGCATGAGCATATAGAAGGCATCGGTCATGGCAAAGAGCGATCCGCCGAAGTGCGTGCCTACGTAGTTGGCGTTCCAGAAACGTAGTTTCATCTCGACGTCGACGGCTTTCATGTCAGGCGCAATGCGCGTGACGCGAATGCCCGCGCCCAGAAACGGCGGCCAGAAGTTAACCCAGCGGCGGAGAGCATGTGAGCTGCTGGTGCCGCCGAGAAGTTGAAGGAGAACGTTGCGGGTCATCGTGTTCAATCATGGTTGCGGCGGGACAGCCATGCCGTGGCCGTAAACGGCTTCGAGAATTTCTCGGCCGCCGCGGCTGAGCAAGGCTTCGCCGGCGTCGTTGCCCAGTTGTTCGGGATCGTCTCCGTCGCGCGAGTCCCGCAGGAGCTTTGAGCCGTCGGGATCGGCGACGATGGCTTCGAGATGCAGGCGGCCGTTGTGGTCGTTCTTGCGAACTTCAGCGAAGGCGCCGATGGGAACCTGGCAGCCTCCGCCGAGGCGGTTGAGCAGCGCGCGCTCGCAGGCTGTGGTGGCTCGGGCAGTAGGGTCGTTTAGGAACGCGACGTGCTCGCGGATAACTGAATCGCCTTTGCGGATTTCGATGGCGAGAGCTCCTTGACCGGCGGCGGGGCACATGATTTCGGCGGGGATGATCTGCCTGACCAGTTCCGTCTTGCCTAGACGAATCAATCCGGCCGAGGCCAGAATGACGGCGTCGTACTCGCCTTGCTCGAGTTTGTGCAGGCGGGTGTCGACGTTGCCGCGCAGGGGATGAATGTCGAGGTCGCGACGTAAGGCCTTGAGTTGAGCTTGGCGGCGCAAGCTGGAGGTGCCAACGCGGGCGCGCTGCGGAAGATCCTGAATTGTCGAATAGAGCCGCGAGCAGAAAGCGTCGCGCGGGTCTTCTCTTTGGGTGATGGCGGCGATTTCGAATCCTGGGGGAAGTTCGGTGGGCAGATCTTTCAGGGAATGCACAGCCAAGTCGATGCGTCCTGCGGCGAGGGCCTCTTCGATCTCTTTGGTGAAAATTCCTTTGCCCAGCCCGCCTTTGGCGTCGACCTGGGCCAGGGGAACGTCGGTGATTTTGTCGCCCGTGGTGTGGATAATTTCGATTTCGACTTCGTAGCCTTGCCCCCGCAGAATCGCCGCAATGTCGTTGGCCTGCCAGAGGGCGAGTTGGGAACCGCGGGAGCCGATGCGAAGTTTAGGCATTGACGACATCAGGCAGGATATCGCACAGAAGCGAAAGGCGGCCGGTTAGGCCGCCTTGGGAAACTGTACCGCGCTTGAGAACCAATTTGAAAGTACCATCTGACGAAGGGCGCGTCAAGAACCATTCGCGAGTAAAGTAGGTCTTAACGTCCCGTGGATCGCGTAAGGCGGCGGAGAGTAAGGGATTCGAACCCCTCGCGGCTGCGAGCAGCCGCGACCCACGGTTCTCAAGCGCGGCCCAGTACCCACACTGGTAGTACTCTCCGAAGCCCCACTTGAGCAAAACCAGCGTACTACGGCGACGGGACCAAATCTTCCGGATCCGTTCGAAAGGCGAAGAATTCCGTCCCATTTTGACCCTAGCCCCTCCCGTCCACTCGTGACCGTCGTGGCAGCACGCAAATGTGGTTGGCCTGCCAGAGGGCGAGTTGGGAGCAGCGAGTGCCGATGCGAAAACGAGGCGGGGATGCGCGGTGGTTGGGGGACTGGCTCATTTTGCGCGAGTCCGAGGCTTCGGCGGGAGTGGCATTTCAATGAAGTGGCAGCTTCCCGGCTTCGCCTTATCAACGGCCGCGGCTATCGCCACGCCGTGGCCGCGGACGATTGGCCAGATGTTCGACCCGAGAACCACCAGCCGGAGTTCCTGGCGTGCCAGATTCTGCTGGTAACGGATGTTTTGATCGGATGTAACCAGCACCTCGAATGCCGCCGCTTCTGCAGCCTTCAGTAGTTCCCCATTTTCGAGCTGGGGCGGCCAAGCCATCTCGCCGACGGTGCGAACCTCATGGTTGGCGAGGAAGCCACGCACCCCGACCGGCACGTTGTTATCAAACAGGATGCGCAACGCGATGACTCTTGGCGTAGGTCAGGATCGCCTGCACACGATCCGAAGGAATTTCAAACTGTTCCGCGATTTCATCGACGCTTAGTCCGTAATCGAAATTGGCCACAATCGCGCAGACCGGCATTCGCGTGCCCCGCAGCACGGGAGCGCCACTTTGCACGTTCGGATTGACCTCGACCAAAGAGCATTGCGACCAGTCGATTTGCTCTGCCGCATCCATCGTGGCACTCTCCTAGACATCATGATTCCACGTTCTCGTCCAAAACGCCAGAGATTGCGAAGGACCTGACATCAGCGGCGCGTCCCCATTTCCTTGTTCGATGCTTCATTATTCCGGGCCTGCGAGGCCGGGCCTTTTTCTTTGTCGTGCAGGTTAAACAGGCGGCGGACCAGGTCGACGATCGTGGTGGCCTCGGCATCCTTCGCGGCGGTTTTCAGCGTGGTGATTGGAGTATGCATGACTTTGTTGATGATGCCGCGCGTCAGAGATTCGACGGCCATTTCCTGCTCCGGAGACAACGGCCCCATTCGGCCGCGCACGCGGTCGATTTCAGCCTGGCGAATTGTTTCCAAGTGATCTTGCAGCGACACAATCGTCGGCACCACGTCGAGCGTGTGCAGGCGGGCTTCGAAGCGGGCTTTAAAGTTTTCCACCTCGCTGGCAATGATGACTTCGGCGCGCTCGGCTTCCTTGCGGCGGTCGGCGACGTGGCTGCTGACG
>JBAVAV010000223.1:0-4983 GCA_049585895.1 Candidatus Sulfotelmatobacter sp.
CATTACCCCCAGCGCCTGCACTGAGAAAGCCTCGTTGAGTTCGTAGAGGTCGACATCTTCATTCTTCCAGCCGGTCTTCTTCCAGATCTTTCTCACCGCCTCGACGGGAGCCATCATGACCCACTGAGGATCGACGCCGCTGGTGGCCTGGGCCACGATCCGCACCATGGGTTGCACGCCCAATTCTTTCGCGCGTCGCGGGCTGGTGACGACCGCCGCCGCCGCGCCGTCGTTCACTCCGGGGGCGTTGCCGGCCGTGACCGTCCCGTCTTTCTTGAATGCGGGCTTCAGCGAGCGCAAGACCTCGATAGTGGTGTCTTCGCGAGGAGATTCATCCTTCTCAAACCACACCGAGGGCTGGCCTTTTTTCTTCGCGGGAAGTTCCACGGGGACAATTTGCGATTTGAAGCGGCACTCCTTCATCGCGGAGACTGCCTTGCGATGTGAGTTGACGGCAAATTCATCCTGCTCCTCGCGAGTGATGCCGTACTTTCCGGCGACGTTCTCTCCGGTGACGCCCATGTGGTAGTCGTTGTAAATATCCCACAGCCCATCGTTCACCATGGAATCGATCACCTGCGCGTTGCCCAGGCGATACCCTTTTCGAGCCTGCGGCAACAAATAGGGAGCGTTGGTCATCGATTCCATGCCGCCCGCGACCACGATGGCACTGTTGCCGGTTTGGATGGCCTGCGCCGCGAGAGCGACGGCTTTCAGTCCGGAGCCACAAACTTTGTTGATTGTCATGGCACCTGTCGCGGGAGACAATCCGCCGAAGATTGCGGCCTGCCGCGCCGGATTCTGGCCGAGTCCGGCGGAGATGACATTGCCCATGATGCACTCGTCCACCTGTTCGGGTTTGACGCCGGCGCGCTTGACGGCCTCGCGCACTACGATCGCGCCCAGCTCTGGCGCTCGAAAATCGGAGAGGCTTCCCTGAAATTTTCCTACCGCCGTACGACATCCAGAAATGATCACAGCATCATCGAAAGCCGCCATACATCAAGCTCCGGCGAAGATTTTCGCACTCTCATTATAGATGCATCGCCGGAGAAAAAGCCTCACTTCGGCCAGCGGATCGAGTTTGCGTTTCCATTCGCACTCGAGTTTTCTGTCTTCGCTGGTGCGCGCCCTGCACGCGAACTCAGTGAACGAGTACGGCAGTTGAGATGCACTTGCGCGGAATATTTTGACGCTACGACCTAGAAATTTTCCGCTTGAGCGTTGCGGCGGTGACTTTGGTACACCACCATACGCATGGGTGCATTCATTTTTTTCTTGACATCAAATTTCATTGACTCTATACAATCAATCAGTTGCAACAAAAGACCGTTGCAGAATTTTCCATGAACAATGGAAGGGAGAATAGAACCAATGGCAACGAAAAAGAAGGCGAAAAAGAAAAAGAAGCACTAAGACCGGCAATACGAAGTCAGAAAAAAAGGGGGACGCCGAAAGCGTCCCCTAAGTTTTTGTGCGGAGAACTTCTCGAAATCCTTCGCGTTTCAGTTGTTCGATACATTCCCAGGCTTGACCAAGTTCGGAATGCGTTTTTCCTTGGCCGGACACAAACCGCGGAATGAGCAGTAGTTACAGTGGAAGTCGGGTTTGGGCTCGAAGTCTCCCGCCGCGATGTTGCGGGCAGCCGCCTCCACTCGTTCCCGCGCCTGGGCCAACTGAAACTCCGATCGTCTGGTGACCACCGGAATATTTTCTTCGAGGTTATGAAAGGCCAGGACCGCCACCCGGTATCCCCACTTCGCTTGTGCTGCCAGAGCGTAGATCGAAAGCTGGAGACTCTCATCGGCATCATCCTGGGATCGAGCTTTTCCGGTCTTGTAGTCGACGATCATGACGCTGCCGTCGGGGGCGCGGTCGATGCGGTCAATCCGTCCGGCAACCGTCGTCCCCGCGATTTGCACTTCGAACCACTCCTCGGTGTGCAAAACCTCGGGTGCGGAAGACGAACGCACGGCGGCCAGAAAATTCGTCAACTGCTCGACCCCCTGTTTTTCATAGAGGGCCTGCTGATAGGGATCCTGGATGCCTGCCGCGGTCAGGTCTGCTCGAAACAGTTCCAGGATCTCGGCGTCGGTCTTCGGACGCCCCAACCGCACAGCGTCGGAGTAGGTCCGCAGAATGCGATGCATCGACGCGCCATACTGCATGGCGGCGGGAACTTCTCGCGACAGTCTCCACTCGCGCTCCAATTTGAACTGCAACGGGCAGCGCTCGTAGGTATCCACCGCGGATGCGCTCAACCGTGTGCTCAATCCCTCGACCGGCGGCAGCTCGAGCCACTCGGAGGTTCGAGAAACTCGCGCATAGGCCGGATCCGCCGCCGCGGCGATCTCGATGAGTTCAGGCTGCGAAGGCAGCGCCGGACGGCAGCGCAGCCACTGCTGCACTCCCGGATCTTTCATCAGTTCGCGCATCAGACCGGGCGGCGATTTGTCGTTGCCCCATCCCTGCTTGCCATAAAGGTGGAGCGAATCCCTGGCCCGGGTCATAGCTACGTAGAACAGCCGGCGCTCTTCCTGGTCAAAGAGCGTCTTGTCGTCCACCGATGCGGCGGAGTCGGGATCGCGAAGCTCGAGAGGGAATTCCACCAGCGTCTCCCGATAATTCAACGGGAACGAACCCTTCATAGCGCGCAAGATGAACACATGATCAAATTCCAACCCCTTGGCGGTGTGCACCGTCATCAGGCGGACCGCATCCTGATCTTCGCCCGAGGTCATGGGAATCACGCCTCCAGCTTCTCGAAAGTAGCCGAGGTATTGGACCAGTTCGTTTATCTCGCCGGTCTGGGTGACGGCTTTGTCTTTTTCCTCCCAGTCGCCCACAAACTTCAGTGCTGCCTGCAAGATGGCCGAGGTTGGGTCGAGATCAAAAGCCCTGGCGATAATCTCCAGGGCGTTGCGGCCTTTGGCTTTCCTGCTGGCTACGTCGTCTCGCGTCTGGAGCACAGTTTCCAGCACTTCACGTCCGCCGTCGACCCCGCCGAGCACTGAAGCAAGCGGAATCACCTGTCCCTCCCGGGAATCCTTTGCAATTGTACGGAGCGCGGTTCGCAGCTGCGCGCCGTCGACGGTGAAGTTTGGCACTGCGGCCACTCGAAACAGGCTGCCATCGTCGCCCATGTCGACCACTACGGCAAGGCACGCGAAAAGATCGCGCACCTCAGGAGTGTCGCTCACGTCCATGCACTCGATGGAGAAGGGGATTTCTTTCTCCGCCAGTTGCTGCACCACATCGTCGCGGTGACCATGCAAACGATAGAGAATGCCGAAATCCTTCCACCGGCATCGCGAGCGGCGGTGCATTTCCTCAATGACGCCGACCACGTCCGGGCCCTCGGCATCTCTTCCGGCAAAGGAAATGGCCTCTACCGGAAAGCTCGGCAGGGTGCTTCCCTGCTTCGATGCCTCTTCTTCCCGCGCGGACTGCAACGGAGCGCGCCGGTACGCAATCGCCCCGGCCCGGGTCGAGCCAAAGACCGGCGGATTCTTGTCGATCAAAGCAAACGCATTGCGCAGTATTGGCGTCAGCGAGCGGCGGTTTTTACCCAGCACTACCAATTTCGCAGAGGGAAAATGGCGATGAAACAATTGAAACGCGGCGCTCGATGCGCCCCGGAAACGGTAAATCGCCTGGTCGGGGTCGCCGACAGCGAAGATATGGCTTGGCTCTCCGGCAAGCGCAGCGAGGAGCTTGATCTGCGCGAAGTTCGCGTCCTGGAACTCGTCTACCAGAATGAAGCGCGCGGCGGCCTGCTCTTCCCGCAATAAATTCTGATCGGTTGTGAGCAACTCATGAGCGCGTGTGATCATGTGGCTGAAGGTGCCCAGATTTTCTTCTTGCAGCCAGCGCTCGGTGGTGGTGAAGACGCGGGCGATTTCCCGGCAGCGGCCAATCACTTCGGAATCGCTTAGATTCTCCCTGGACTTGGCCACACGCGGCACAGGAAGCCCGCCGGCTTCCACGCGCTGCACATACTCGGCGTATTTCGCAGGCGTCACGAGTTCGTCGTGACAGCGGCAAAGGAACTCCAGCAGGTCGTTGAGAAACTGGCTTACGTTGGCGGCGCGAACGAAATATTCCAGGCGAAGATCATGCATCCGCTTGCGCAGGAAGATCCAAAGGTCTTTGTCGTCGAGCACGCCAAACTTCTTGCCGTGCCGCACCAGAAGCTCGTAACAGTAATCGTGAAAAGTAGCGGCCCGGACTACCCTGCCGCCCAGTAACTGACGCACGCGATCGCGCATTTCGGCGGCAGCGTTCTTGGTATAGGTGAGCGCGAGAATTTCATCGGGACGGGCGTGGCCCTGGGAGACCAGCTGCGCGATGCGCTGCGTGAGAACCGACGTTTTTCCGGTGCCGGCGCCCGCCACGACTAGCATCGGTCCACGCACGTGCTCAATAGCCTCACGTTGACGATCGTCTGGAACGAACGGGGCAGGACGCGACTGCGACTTGGGAACTACCATTGCGGCTCAGAATAACACCACATCCTGCCCTCTGAGGAAGCCGAGTGAGGTGGGAAATCCACAGTCTGGAACTGAAAATCTAGTGCAGGGTGGCGATCACAACCGCTGTGGCGGCGATCGCCGCTGTTTCTGCGCGCAGGATAGTGTTGCCCAGCGACGCAGAAATCCATCCGGCCTGCCGAAATTGTTGCAGCTCATCGTCAGTCCAGCCGCCCTCGGGGCCGATCGCGAGAGTGATTTCGCCTGGATTCGCTGCTGAGTCGAGAGTATTCCGCAGGAGCGTTTGCCGCTCCGATTCAGCCAGAACGATCCTAAGGCCCGCACCGGCTGTCACTTCGCCAAGTTCCACCGGTGCCGCGATCTCCGGCGGAGTGGCGCGGCGGGATTGCTCCGCAGCCTGCAGCGCGATTCGCCGCCACCGCTCCACCCGCCTTGTGGAAGCGCTTGCCAGATGTGCATCCGTGCGGCGGGCAATCACCGGCACGATTCGCGA
>JBAVAV010000224.1:0-3281 GCA_049585895.1 Candidatus Sulfotelmatobacter sp.
GGCGCGACTGGAAGTCGCGCCCTTTCAAAGCCGCCCCTGGATCGAGTTTTCCCGCAACCTTTGAAGCCGCGCCCGCTGTCTCCATATGGGTTGCTTGCGCTAGGTTTTCGAACCCAAGCGCAGAAGCTCCCGGCGCAGGCGCGGGCTATTCTGCGTTAAGCGCAGGTAGCGCATTTCGTTGGAAGCGGCTTGGGCGCGGATGATTTTGATCGCGTCCTGCTTTTCTTGCGGCGACCAGCGGTGCAGATCGGAGATGAGGGCGAGGACCAGCGACCAGTTTTCCAGGGCGCGTTGTTCGGTGGGAGTCCAGCGAGTTGGATTGATTTTGAAGGCGCGGGTGACGGCGGCCACCGAGGCTTGGCGGATGCGGTCGCTGTCGCCGTCGAAGTCGCGCGCCATGCGGCTGTTCACGCGCAGGGCGAGGCTGCGAGTGGAAAACGTGTCCCAGGGGCCGGAGACCGCAGCGGCTGGTAGATCACAGAAGACGTGAGCTTCGGCCAGGCGCTTCAGGATTTTTTTCGAGGTGCGGTATTGCGGGTTGGCGGTGATTTTCTGCTCTTCCCTTCTCGCAAGTTGCTCCAGATCGGCGCGGCCGGAGCGGAAGCCCAGCTTGCGGTAAAACCAGAAGGCCCCGGAGTCGATGGCTTCGTCGTTGTTCTGGCCGATCTGATAGGGATACACCGAAATGCATTTTGCACCGGTGAGGGCGCGGAGGCAGCGCAGGGCCTGGGCGTAGATCCAGGCGGTCTCGCCCTGGCGATAGGTGTAGAAGGTGTTGAAGCCGACCTCGATCCATTCGCAGAGACCGATGGCCTCGACGTAATTGATGGGGACTCCGTTCTTCTGAGTGAATCCGGCGACGTAGGCACGCAGCGGCAGGCGGCGGTTGGGAGGCAAGTTCCAGAGATGGATGACGACGCCGCGGCCGAGGTCGGCGCGGACGACGGAGCGAGGATCGCCGAGCGTGGTGCCGTACAGTTCGCGATAACGGACCAGCATGACTTCGCGGACGGTGTGCAGGACAGATTCGCCGTCGCGTAGCGAGAGCTTTTCGAGTTTGGGCGCGGGCCGGGCGAGTTCCTCCGCGAGAGAAACTTCGCTGCGCTGGAGGAGTGGGGCGTCGTGGAAGTAAAAGCGGCGGGGACGCGTCCAGTTGCGGGTGCGGGAGAGCTTGAGATTCGCGAGGCTCCAGCGGACGGGAAGACGAAGGCCGTCATACAGTTCGGCTTGCTGGCGGGCTGGCAGCGGGAGTTGCGCGAATTGGCGGAGGAGATATTCGAGTGCATGCTGCCTGCCTCTCGCGGCGTCGAGCCAGCGCAGCCAGGGGATGTTGGCTTCGACGTCGGCGTCCTCTTCGAGCAGCGGGAGGAAACGCGGCCAGGTGTTGGCGCGGGCGCGCTCGGATTGGTAGTCGTCCCAATAGTCTTCCCAGGCGATCTCGACATTGCGGGGAATGTGGCGCACGAGCCATTGGGCTACGTCAAGAGAAAGAACGTCCTGC
Source organism: Candidatus Sulfotelmatobacter sp. (assembly GCA_049585895.1). GTDB lineage: Bacteria > Acidobacteriota > Terriglobia > Terriglobales > Acidobacteriaceae > Sulfotelmatobacter. Next base: position 1,502 of record JBAVAV010000224.1, read on the forward strand.
ATGGTCGTGCCGGCGATGCCGGAGGTGTCGAAGTCGTCGAAGACGGACATGTCAGCGTGGAGGGCGGAAAGCTTTTCGATGCGCTCGTGGAAGCTATTCAGGAGATGTTCGACGCGCCGGACAATCGCTTGCGATTGGGGAAAGGCGCGGAGGAACAGCAGGACTTCGTGGAGGCGGATGAGGTGGCGAGGATCGTGGAGTTGGAGCTTTGCGATCTGGGCGAGGAGTTTTGTGGTGTCAGCGGCGGTGCCGGGGCCGAAGCGGTTCTTGGCGCCTTCAAGGCGAGTGAGCAGGTAGTTGGGATCGTGGGAAGTGGGCGGCATGGGCGGCGAGATAGTGTAACGCAGGGAGACAAGATTCGAGTCTTCACCCTTCGCCCTTCACCCGTCACCCAAGGCGCGGAGGATAGAGGTATCCGCGCACTCGCATCCTGCTCAGGAATGCCACGGCGGCGGCGCCGGATTTAGGCATAACCTTTCTTCTTCCAGACTTCCCAGTCGGAGCGGACTGCTTGCAGCATGGCCTCGGCGGCGTGGTGCAGCCACTTCCCTTTTTGTCTGTCGATGTGGCGGAGGATGAGTTTGCGGGCTGCCGGAGTACCGAGATGGATGTTGGCCGTTTCCCATCCCATGGCGTGGAGCAGGCGGAGTTCGATATCGGGGGCCTGGAGTTCGGCCAGTTCGATGCGGGAGCAGTGCGGACCGAGGCGGCGGATAATCCAGCGTCCGCGCAGTCGAACGAAAGGGTCGGGACAACGGACAGCGTGGTTGATGATGACCTGATAAAGGATCTCGGCGGGGCCCTCGTGGTTTTGCGCCCAGTAGGAGGCGGAAGGGACGAGCGCCTTGGCTTCGCGGGCAACGCGGCCGCCGTGCCAGTCGGCGATGGCGACGTAGCGGGCGTGGCCAAGGCTGCCGAGTCCGGCGACGCGGTGCGCGAGCCGAAATGGGAGGCCCGGCGCCGGCATGAGATGCTCGAGGGCTTCAATTGCGCTGACGGGGACCTCGGTTTTCACCGTAGGGAGCGCATCTATTTTCTGCCAGAAATGCACGGGATCGCGAAGTTCGCCTTCGGCGGTACTGCGGAGCCACTGATGCTTTTCGCCGAGCACGAAAGCGCAGCCTTTTTCCTGCATCCCTGCGCGGTAGCCTTCGAGGATGGCGCCGCAGATGTCGGTGCGCTTGAGGGGAAGGCGGCCGACTTCGGCGGCCACATGGGCGCTGACGGCCAGACGCACTAAATCGCTGGCATATGCTATCGGCCAGGCTTCATCAAAATCGTTGACGCCCCAGACAAGGCGGCCCTCGATGTCGCGCCAGGTGCCGAAATTCTCGACATGCAGATCGCCGACGGCGAGGACGCGCGGGGCTTGGGCGAGATCGACGCAGACCTGCGGCCAGACTTGCGTCCAGCGGTAGTAAGTGGCGCGGAGGAACGGAAAGAGTCCTGCCTTCATGCTGGCGTGTTTGAGGCGCAAGTCTTTCTTATCGAGGCGAGTGCGCTGGGCCAGCCAAGCTTCGAACTCACGCGTGGCTTTGATAACGTGCATGCGGGGAACGATATGAGGAGAAGCGGGCGAAGTCAACGGTCGCGGGTGGCGTGTGGCGGGCGTCGGACCTCGGGCTTCAGACCTCGGACTTCGGACTTTGGTTCACACCTACACCCGAGACCTGTATCCAGGGTTGTCTATCTTTAATTTCTATCTTACGAGCGATTAAGAATTCATCCCAAGAATCGGTTGTTAACACTGAAGTCGTCGTGTGTTGCTGCTGACACAGTG
>JBAVAV010000225.1:0-3476 GCA_049585895.1 Candidatus Sulfotelmatobacter sp.
TCACACAGAAATCCATCACGGGACACGTCAAACACGCTGGCGCCCGCGGTGTGCACACCGTAGCCCCCAACTCCATCATCGCCTGATTAAAATCTCCCGAACGCTTACGTTCCAGCAACCTTTCAGCAGTTTCCCACAATTCTTCGCCAGCCAGCCGCTTGCCCGACACACGCTGCAGCACGCGCTCCACATTCCCATCGACCACGGAAACCGGCTGGTTAAACGCAATGCTTGCAATCGCTGCCGCCGTGTAGCGGCCAATTCCAGGCAGTGCTTTCAGTTCCTCGGCCGTCGCGGGAAACTTTCCACCATGCTTGCGCACGATGACCTTCGCGGCCGCGTGCAGCAGGCGTGCCCGCCGGTAGTATCCCAGACCGCTCCACGCCGCCAACACCGACGCCTCTCGCGCCGCAGCCAGTTTCTCAACTGTAGGAAAGCGCCGCAGAAATTCCTGGTAATGCTCAATCACCGCAGCCACCCGCGTCTGCTGCAGCATGATCTCGGAAAACCACACGCGATAGGGATCGCGGTTCGCGCGCCAGGGCAGATTGCGCGCATGCGCGTCGTACCACGCGAGGATGCTCTTGCGAAAGCGGCGTTGCTGGGAATTAGGAAGCGAACTGAAAGCAGGCGGTGGCTTCGTCACGGCTCTTAGACTACGCCAAACCCATTGCCACAAATGGATTTCTCACACGCACCGGGCCATACATTCGGCCGTGCTCGAAGTCTTCGGAGAGAAGTTCAGAAATGCCATAGTGCGATGCGTACGCCCAGAGATGCGCGTCAAACCAGGGCAGCCGCCAGGTTGCCGCCCCATAAAGTGCCGCGCGGAACACATGCTCGTTTGGATAAAGCACCGGAAATTCCGTCATGAACAATTCCGCTTGCCGCGTCGCATCGCCCAGGGTCATGATTCGTTCGGCTCGGCCACGCGATCGCGTCACGGAATTTACAAATTCTACCAGCGCCTGATGCGGAATCCGGAACTCGTCGGACGCCCCGCCCTCGCGGAGAATCGCCGCGGCCGCGGCCCGTTTGTCCGGGTCACGCGGGTCACAACAGTAGACCAGAATATTAGTGTCAACGAGGGAAGCCACGTGGAAGACCTCTCTCGTCTTCGTACAACTCCTCGCGCGTCCAGCCCCGGTTTTCGCGGGTAAGGCGCGTGCCTTTGGCCTTAGCTTCTTTCAGTCGCTCCGCCTGAAGTTCATCCAACCACTTCATGTTGGCATCGAACCGAGCCACTCTCTCCTCGGCGCTTAACTGTTGACCAGCTTTGGCCTTGCGCCGCACCAGCTCCACCCGAATGCTCTCGCCCGCAGGAATCCACTCCAACTCGTCCCCGGGACGGATGCCGTACTGATCGGCAATCTTCTTGGGCACGGTCAATTGCAGCTTGGAGGTCACCTTGGGCATAATCCTTACTTTATCAAGGATAGAATCCTTACTGCAAGGGAAACATCGCCTAACACCGGGATCGTCCACCGCGATCAGGGCAGCCTTGGGATGCTGAGAAACGGGGCGCACCTCGTTGGCTTCGTTGCTTTCCCATATGCGCCGCCATTGACCACACACTCTCCGCACGAAATAATACTGGGGCCTGGCATCCGCAACCCCGCGTGAGTTCTTGCACGCAATCCAAAAGCGAGGAGCACCATGAACGACTTCAACCGGAAGGTGGAAGACGCGTCGGCGCGCGTCAGCAAAACCGTTGCCGACGCGGCCGAGCGCCTGGAGAAAGAAATCCCCGAGTTCATCAAGTATTTGAACGACGAAGTCGTCCCTGCAGTGCGGCAGCATTCCACCAAGGCCCTGCGTGTGGCTTCGAAAAAGATGGCCGAAATGGCCGACTACATGGAGCAGCACAACCCGGCTCCGCCGAAGTAATACGGCGCAGCACGATCTTCAATCGCTTCGGCCCGGTCGTTATTGGTGTCGCGATGCTGCTGATCCTCTTGCTTGCGCTGCTGTTCTCGTCCGCCTGCGGCCATTCCAAGCAGGCGCGCGTGAACGTCCCGCCGCCACCGGGCGCGCATCCCTCGGACACTCAACCCCCCACCGGAGCAGCCGAAACCCCCGCCGACCGCGCCACGCAGAATCGCGCGACTCCAGAACAAAACGACGCCCGCATTGCCCAGCCTTCCATACCTGCGGGCGCAAAACCGCTCGCGACCGAAACCGGCCTGGCGAGCTGGTACGGTCCGCCTTATCACAATCGCCGAGGATCGAACGGCGAGGTCTATAACATGAACGCCATGACGGCGGCGCACCGCACCTTGCCGCTGGGCTCGATCGTGCGCGTCACGAATCTGAAGACCGGCCACGCCGCGCTGGTGCGCATCACCGACCGCGGACCCTTCATCCCCGGCCGCGTGCTCGATCTTTCGCTCGCCGCCGCGCGCAAACTCGATGTCGTGCAGCCCGGCGTCGCAAAAGTGAAAGTGGAAGTCATGCAGACTCCCGCGCCTCTTAACTCAGGGGGAAAATGGGCTGTACAGATCGGCGGCTTTCCCGACAAAGACGTGGCCGCGCAACTCGCTGACCTTCTGACGCGCCGCTATCGCACCGCTAAGGTGTTGCGCTTTGCCAGTCCCGCGGGCGATTGGTGGGTGCGGGTGCGCGTCCTCAACGACGACCGCCAGCGTGCCCAGGAACTCGCCGCGGAAACTGAGACCATCCAGGGCGCGGTCTTCGTGGTGCGCCTGGATTAACCAAAGCTGATCAGCAAAAGCTCGCGTAGAAACAGCGCCTCGGCTGTCCCGCCAGCGCGAAGCGCCGCGGCCTCAATCAAGAGCCAACGCCAGTAGCTCCTTTCCTCCGCTGTACCCCCGGTGCTATTCTCCGCGAGAGCGATCCACCATGACCGATCCCAACTGCCTCTTCTGCCGCATCATCCGCGGCGAAATTCCCGCCAGGAAAGTCTACGAGGACGAACATGTCTTCGCCTTCGAAGACATCCATCCGCAGGCTCCCACGCATGTGCTGATCGTACCCAAAAAACATTTCGCGGGATTGAAAGAGGCGCAAGCCGAAGACGCGGAACTGATCGGCCGCTGTCATCTGGCGGCGGCGCAAATCGCCCGCCAACGCAACATCGAGCAGGGATACCGCACCGTGCTCAACGTCGGCCCCGGCGCGGGACAGTCAGTCTTCCATCTGCACGTGCATCTGCTCGGCGGACGTCCGCTGGGTTGGCCTCCGGGGTAGAAGGCAGTTCTCAATTTCAGCTTGACGCCGTTTTTGTATGTAATTACAATGTAATTACCAAGGGAAACATATGCCATGCGTCTGGAACTAACCCGCATCGGTAACTCGCGCGGCATCCGAATCCCCAAACCACTCATCTCGCAGTGCGGTCTGGGAGACGTGGTTGAACTGCGCGTAACGCCCGAAGGTCTGGTCATCGCGCCTCATCGCGAACCGCGCCACGGCTGGAAACAGGCCTTCGCCGCGTCGCCTGTGGAAGGGTCGATGCT
>JBAVAV010000226.1:0-2821 GCA_049585895.1 Candidatus Sulfotelmatobacter sp.
CGCCCAACGAGGGTGACTGAACCTTGAACTCAGTAAGGAGCGTCCGATTTGAAACAGTGGGTCGTAACGATGTGGCTTGATGTAACCGTCCGATGAACCGCTCTATCGAAGGTGGCTGAGAAGGCCACATAGTAGTGGCATGAAAGAGACGACTCTCGAACAGAGGAAGGCGGCGAGAAGCGAATATTGGCGTGAACGGATTAGTCAGCAAGAACGCAGCGGGTTGTCGGTGCATCAGTTCTGCGAAGAGCAGAGGCTTACCGAACAGGCCTTTTACGCTTGGCGCAAACGGCTGCAGAAACAGCAGCCGATGCGATTCGCGGTGGTGGAGACCGGACCGGCGCAGCAGCAGTCTGTTACGGAAACAGGTCTGGAACTGGTGCTGGCGAGGGGCGAGCGGCTGCGAATCAGCGCTGGCGTGGACCCCACGGTGTTACGCACAGTGCTGGAAGTGTTGCGCGCATGATCCACTTGCCGGCCAGCGTGCGGGTATATCTGTGCTTGACTGCCTGCGACATGCGCAAGAGCTTCGACGGGTTGCACGCGCTGGTGCGGGACCATCTGGAACTGGATGCCTACGCAGGGCACTTGGTAGTCTTCGCTAGCCGCCGGCGCGATCGGATCAAAATTTTGTATTGGGACCGTGACGGCTTCGCAGTGTGGAGCAAGCGATTGGAAGAAGGCACGTACGCGGTGCCGTTGGCCGAGAGCGCAGAGGAGCGCCGGCGGGAGATCACGGCACAAGAATTAGGGGCACTGCTGAGCGGGATCGACCTGAAACAGGCCACGCGGCGCAAGCGGTATCAGCGCTCCGCATAAGTGTCGTGAGGTCAGACATTTTTCTATTGCCAGTTAGTAAGTGAGTGAGTACACTGATGTAGAAGTCCTACTTACAGTGGCTATCGATTCGAAACATCTTCCAGAAGATCCAAAGGTCTTACAGCAAATGGTACTGGATCTGATGGCGCAACTGGATCGCGAGTTTACGGAACGAAGCAAAATCGAGACGCTCTTGCGCGAGCTGCTGGATGCCAAGCGCAACCGCAAAAGCGAGCAGCTCTCGGCGGATCAACTGGCTTTGTTCGTGGCGGCCTGGCAGGCGCGGCAAGCGACAGCAGAAGCGTCGGAGTCAAGCGCTGGCCCCGATGACGAGGGCGATGATGCCAAGCCTGACGCGGGCAAAACGGATCGCAAGAAAAAGACCGGTGGTCGGCAGCCTCTGCCACGGCACCTCAAACGCGAGCGCATTCTGCATGATCTGCCAGATAAGGAAAAGCACTGCGATGTCTGCCAGCAGGATTTGCGGCCTATCGGTGAAGAATCGAGTGAGCGCTACGAATACATTCCAGCACAACTGACTGTGATTGAGGATGTGTGCAAGAAATACGCTTGCGCCTGCACGGTCAGGACGGCAACCAAGACGCCGCAGCCGATCGAAAAAAGCACAGCGGGCGCGAGCCTGCTAGCGCAGGTGATTGTGAGCAAATTAGCCGATCATCTGCCGCTGCACCGGCAGGAGAAGATTTTTGAACGACATGGCGTCGACATCTCACGCAAAAGCATGTGCGGCTGGATGGCACAATGCGCCAATCTGCTGAACCCGCTGTATGCGGCAGCCAAGGAGATCCTGTTCGAATCGAAGGTGATCGGCACTGACGATACGAGCGTGAAGGTACTCGACCGCAAGCTGCCATTCGCCCGCACGGGGCGCATCTGGCCCTATTACGGCGACCCAGAACATCCGGTGATCCTATACGATTACACGCCGACTCGGGAGCGGGCCGGGCCGGAAAAATTCCTCAGGGGATATCGCGGTTACTTACAGGCGGATGCCTACGGTGGATATGACGCTTTCTTCAAGGACCCGGCGCGTGGCTTGATCGAGGTGGGGTGCTGGGCGCACTCCAGAAGATATTTTCACAAAGCCCTGGAGTCGGATCAGGCCCGCATGGGTCCGGCCCTGTTGTTGATTGCTCAGTTGTATCGGGTGGAGAAGCAAGCGCGGCGGCTGACGCCCGAAGACCGGCTTGAGGTGCGGCAACTCCAAGCACGACCCATCCTCGATAAGCTGCACAAATATTTATTGGAGATCCAGGTGGAGGTGCTGCCCAAGAGCCCGCAGGGCCGCGCCGTGCGCTACGCTCTCAAAAACTGGAAGGCGCTGACCCGCTATTCGGAAGACGGAAATCTGGAGATCGACAATAACGGTACCGAGCGCGCCATCCGCGGCGTGGCGGTGGGTCGTGGCAACTGGATGTTTTTCGGGAGCGATATCGGCGGAAGGACGGCCGCAGTGCTGCGCAGTTTCGTGGCTTCCTGCCAGCGCATTCACGTAAATCCCTTCGCCTGGTTCAATAACGTCCTCGCCCGCATCGCCAGCCATTCAATCCACCGCCTCGCCGAGCTTCTCCCTCACAACTGGGCTGCTGCCCAGGCTTAGCTCCCAGCCTCAAATCCGACATAACTACCGCGTCCGTACATGGTGATTCCCGGACGCTTACTCTATTCCAGCCTGGTATTGCGGCAAGTACGAGCAAGGTTCCAGCCAGGAAGGAAGTTAAACGAACGTGGTTGTTCTCCATCTGATTGGAAGACTGTCGACCAATCGGTAGCCGCACAAGGCACAAAATCCGCTTTCGAACTCGAGGCGATCCTGACGACGGCTAAAGTGGCATGCTCTGGAACTTCCCGCGAGCCGTTAGAAACACTCCTTGCGGAATTGGCGCAGCGCCATGTGCAGACACCCGCTTTGAGGGGAGCGTGCTCATGACCACGGCAAAGGTTCAGAGCACTCATCAGGAGCGAATGGCTTACGTCTATG
>JBAVAV010000227.1:0-6924 GCA_049585895.1 Candidatus Sulfotelmatobacter sp.
GTTCATCCCATAGTCAATGACGCCGATCAGCACATTCGCCACCGTCGTGATGATCTTCGAGCTTCCCGGCGACCCCAGCACCAGAAAGGGTTTCCCATCGAGCACCACGATAGTCGGCGTCATCGACGACAGCGGACGCTTGCCCGGTCCAATGGCATTCGCCGCTCCCTGAATCAAACCGTCGGCATTGGGCACGCCCGGCTTGGCAGAGAAGTCATCCATCTCGTCGTTCAACAAAAAACCCAGGCCTTCGGCCGTCACGCGCGATCCAAACCAGTCGTTGAGAGTCGTGGTCACGGCGACCGCATTTCCGTCGCCGTCCATCACCGAGTAATGCGTGGTATGCATTCCCTCATGCATGGCCGCGGGCTGAGGATGCGCGGCGGCGTACTGTTCCAGTTGGCTGAAGATCGCCGGCCGCTTCAGTTCCTTGCTGGCACTGGCATGATCCGCTTCGATCGAACTCCGCCACGCTGCGGCGTATTTCTTGTCGATCAACTGGGCGACCGGAGTCTTCGAGAAATCCGGATCCCCCAGGAACTCGGCCCGGTCGAAGAACGCCCGCCGGAAAGCTTCGGTGGTGTAATGAATCGACTGTGCCGACCGGCTTCCCATCCCGGCCAGATCGTAGCCTTCCAGAATGTTCAGAGATTCGATCAGCACGATTCCACCGGAAGAAGGCGGCGGTGCGCTGATGATTTCGTATCCGCGATACGTGCCCCGAATCGGTTCACGCTCCTTGACCTCGTATTGGGCCAAATCTTCGGCGCTAATCAGTCCTCCGCCTTTCTGCAGGGCAGCCGCCAATTCCCGCGCCAGAGTCCCATGATAGAAATCATCGGGCTTATCGGCGATTCGCTGTAATGTCCGCGCTAAATCGGGCTGGCGGAAAATCTCTCCCGGCTGATAAAAGTTGCCGTCGCGCTGAAAGATTCGCCGCGATTCGGCAAACTGCCCCAGATGTCTATCGCGCTGCATATCGCGGGCCTCTTCCCAGGTCAGGGCGAAACCCTCGCGCGCCAGCCGGATGGCCGGGGCCATCACCCGCTTCAACGTCAGCTTGCCGTACTTCTGCTCGGCGTAAACCATGCCCGCAACCGATCCCGGCACACCGATCGCCTTGTAGCCAAATTCGCTCGCGCCCTCGATCACATTCCCCTGAGCATCCAGATACATGCCGGGCGTGGCCGCAAGAGGAGCCTTTTCGCGATAATCGAGGAAATGCGCCTTGCCGTCGGCCATGCGAATGAGCATGAATCCGCCGCCGCCCAAATTCCCCGCCGGTGGATGCACCACCGCCAGAGCGAATCCCGTAGCAACTGCGGCATCCACCGCGTTGCCTCCGCTCTGCATGATCTCGACCCCAGTCCGCGAGGCCAGTTCGTGCACGCTCACAACGATGGCGTGCTGTGCATGAACCGGAGCCGTGGAGGCTGCCGCGCCCGGTACTACGCCCACCCACAACGGCGCCATCAACAGCAGAATCAATAGTTTGTGCCGGGATCGCATGAGGATCGAAGGTGTCCGGAATTGGAGGTGGACTCTTGAGGCTAGCCGACCGCGCCAAGCCGAGTCAAATCAGCGTGTGCAGTGTAAGTCGACGGGTTGGCCCGCTAACTCGCTCATGCAATTGACCTTCAGGCCTTCTTCTTTCTCTTGCTCAACTTTCTCTTGCTGAACGCCGGCTTTGAGAACTTCTGCTTCCGGGATTTCTTCACCGGCAACTTCGCAGCCACCATCTCATACGACTGCCGGATCAAGTCTCTTAACTCTTCGCTGCCGAGCGCGTCCAGCCGGTCCAGCATCACCCACTTATAGCGCCCCACATACGGTGCGGGACGAATATCATCGCGCTCGATCAGATCGGCGAAAGCCTCCGGCATGCACTTGAAGCATAGTCTTGGATTATCCAGGCTGACGATGGTGAAGATCTTGCCACCCACCTTGAAGCATAGATCATCGCCCCACTGCAGGTTTTCGGTCACCTGCGGAAACGCCATGCAATACGCGCGAACTGAATCAACATTATTCATTGGCACACATTCCAGAACGGGCTCAAGACCGATCAATCCCGAGCCTTGCCGTGGTCGATTTTGAAACTGCAAGCCGAAGTATCCGACAAATCCCGGCTGCCCGCGGCTTTTCAAGGGCAGAGAGCGACAAAAACACACTCTGGTTACCGGCGGTTACCCGCGTCCCGTAAAGCTAACACGCTCCGTCCCCGATACATACAATAACCCGTTTTCGGCATCGGCTAGCGCACTAAGAAGCGCCCCCGGCGAAAACGGCTGCGAACAAACAGCTATCAAAAATGGCGGGGAATCTCCGTTTGTCGAATCATCGTTTGTCGATCCACGACTGTCACGATCGCGTCTTTCCAAGACGGCTGTGGCGACTCGTTCTGCTCGTGCTGTGCCTTGTCTGGCTCTTCGCGCACGCACTTTTAGCCCAGGAACCTTCGCGGAAGGTAATTTCCAGGACTCTTCCCTCTGTACCCGCGCTGGCCAGGAAAATGCATCTGACCGGGAAGGTTAAGCTGGAGCTCATCATCGCTCCGGGCGGTGTGGTCACAGCGGCCAGATTAGTGGGCGGCAGCCCGGTATATGAGCAAAGCGCGATCGAGGCCGTGAAGCAATGGAAATTCGAACGCGCCGTCAAGGAGACGAAACAGGTGATCGTCTTCGATTTCAAGACTAATTAGGCTCCCGGCTTGCAGTTCCGATGGCGAACGCCGGTGCCTAAAAACCCAGGCCTACACTTGCTCACGCGCCTCGCTTAGGGCCACGCTGACTTCCAGCTTCTTCTTGTCGCGAAAAATCGTCACCTTCACCGTGTCACCGGCGCGATGGTTGTTCATCATTTGCGCCAGGTCGTTTTGGTCTTCCACTTTCTGGTCATCGATGGCAACGATCAAGTCGCCGCCCAGCATGATGGGAGTATTGCCCAGATAAGCCCGTTCGGTGCCGCCGCGCAGTCCGGCCTGTTCGGCCGCGCCACCCGGTAGGACTTGTACGATGAGCAATCCGTAATCCGAGGCCAAGCCGATCTCTTCGGCCAGTTCCGCCGTAATCGGAATCGTGCGCACGCCCAGCGCCGGACGTCGCACCCGCCCCAGCGTCATCAGATCGTTGAGCACTGCCTTGGCGGTGTTGATCGGAATGGCAAAACCGACGCCGGAGTTCTGTCCGACGTTCGACAGAATCATGGTGTTGATGCCGATCACTTCCCCGTGCCAGTTCATCAGCGGGCCGCCGGAATTTCCGGGATTGATGGCGGCGTCGGTCTGAATCGCTTCGTCGATGGTTGCTCCGTTTGGCTCACGTACCGGCCGGACCGAGCTCACGATACCGCGCGTCATCGTCCCCGAAAGTCCGAACGGGTTGCCGATGGCATACACTTTCTGGCCCACCTGCAATCCGCGTGAGTCGCCCAGCACGGAAGGGACGAGGTCGACCGCTTTGATCTGAATTACGGCCAGGTCGTGCGCCGGATCGGTGCCCACCACCGTCGCCTTGTACTTTTTGCGGTTGTGCATGGTAACTTCCACCTGCCGCGCGTCGGCGATAACGTGATAATTGGTGAGGATGTGGCCATCTTTGTCGATTACAAAACCGGAGCCTTGCCCTTCCTGCGGCACCAAGCCGTAGAAGAAATCGAACGTCATGGCGCGTGAGGTGATGTTCACCACCGAAGGAATGTTCTTGCGATAGACAAGGATATTGTTCTGCTCCTCGGCATCCAGCGATTCGCCGCCAGCGGCCTCGGTAATCTCGACCTGCGCCGGATGGCTCAGCCAGTTCGAAGGATGCAGATCGGCCGGACGCCAGTTGGAACGCCAGGTGGTGAAGTAGAAAAACGCGCCAGCCAGCACCAGCGCCAGCAAAAGAGGTCGTATGAGTCTCATGATTTTCAAACCTTACGGCCCTAAACGGAATCCGAGAACCAAACCTGATGGGTCGAATCCGAGAAGCAGGCCCAGTTCAATTCTACGTTCGATTCTAAACAATGTTCTACCGTTAGGAACGTCGAAGTCGTGTAAGGTAATGACGCTTTTGCGGTATGACTGAATGTGCCCTTCCCGAACGGCGACGTGGCAGTTCTAGGGCATGAGTTCACTCGTGCCGCATCGAGCTGCGGGGAACGTGGCTTCAGCCGCTGCGGTGTACCATCTCGCGCAGACTCGTTAGCGTTTTGTTGTGGCTTCGGTGCGCAGTTTCTCCCACACTTGCTGCACCTGGTCTCTAGTGTGGTCGAGCGCGCCAGAGTTGTTGATCACATAATCGGCGGCTTTGACTTTCTCTGCTTCAGGCAACTGCGCGGCCATGCGGCGGGCGACTTCTTTTGTCGCGGCCTGGAGGTCGATCTTCTGGCGCGCGGCGAAGCGAGCTGCGCGTTGTTCGTCGCCGCAGGTCACCACGATAAGCCGGTTGAAAGTTTTGGCCGCGCCTGCTTCGAGAATCAGTGCCGCTTCCACAATGGCAACGGCGCGGGGATCGTCACGGCCAACTTCTTCCATCCACTCGTTTTGGCGGCGAATCACCGCGGGATGCACGATACGGTTCAGATCTTCCACGCGGGAGGCTTTGCCGGGATCTGCATTGGGAGCGAACGCGGCTTCGGCGAGCTTGGCGCGATTCACTGTGCCGTCGGGATTGAGAATCTCGGGGCCAAAGTGGGCTACCACTTCGGCATAGACGGCCTGGTCCGGCCGCATGAGTTCGTGCGCAATGCCGTCCGCCTGAATGAGATACGCGCCCAGCGCGACAAACATCTCTCCGACTGCCGATTTGCCGGAAGCAATGCCTCCAGTAAGGCCGACTTTCAGCATGAACCCGCCGGGAATTTCACCACAGAGACACAGAGGCACAGAGAAAAACTAAAGAAGAACCACATTAAGGGCTTCTCTGTGTCTCTGTTTCTCTGTAGTGAAAAAAGCCTTTCATTTGCGAGCCAAATCTAACACTCCGCTGCCCCGTCGCATTTTCGCCGCCTTCACCGTATTGAACATCAGCATGGCAATGGTCAGCGGGCCGACGCCGCCGGGCACGGGAGTGATCGCTCCCGCAACCTCAGCCACTTCGGGATGAACGTCGCCTACGAGCGTCGAGCCTTTCGTGCGAAACGTTTCTTCACGCTTCGCGGTGCCGACTCCTTTGCCAGAGAAAAGTCGCGCGAATTCCGCCGCATCTGTGACCTTATTCATGCCTACATCGATCACGGTCGCGCCCGGCTTGACGAAATCTCGCGTGATCATGCCGGCGCAGCCGATGGCGGCCACCAGGATGTCGGCACGGCGGCAGACTGCGGGCAGATCATGCGTCTTCGAGTGGCAGACGGTGACGGTGGCATTGGCGTTGAGCAACAGCATGGCGGCGGGTTTGCCGACTATGTCGCTGCGTCCCACCACCACTGCTTCCCGCCCGGCGACGGGAATGTGGCTGCGCTTCAGAATTTCCATCACGCCCGCGGGCGTGCACGGAACCAACACCGGCCGCTGCGTGGAGAGAAAGCCGACGTTCACGGGATGAAATCCGTCGACGTCTTTGGCCGGGTCGACGGCCATCAACACCTTCTTGGAATCCACTTGCGGGGGCAGCGGCAACTGCACCAGAATGCCGTCGACATCTTCGCGGCGGTTCAAGCTCTCGACCAGGTCCAACAGTTCTTCCGTGGTGACGGAATCCGGAGGCGTGCGCTGTTCGCTGTGAATGCCGATTTGTTCGCAGGCTTTCACTTTTCCGCGAACGTAAATCTCGGACGTGGCATTGTGGCCGGCCAGCACCACAGCCAGTCCCGGGCAGACGCCTGCCGACGACATAGCTTTGACTTCGGCTGCAACTTCAGCCCGGATGTCGTTCGCGATTTTAGTGCCGTCGAGGATGGTGGCGGACATTCGGGCTGCGGCTTTCGGCTCCGGACTTCAGCTTACGACTTCGGCTAGGAAATCTTACACCGTCGACGCCGCCGAAGAATGCTGATCTCACCACTGAGGCACAGAGTCACGGAGAAAATCAAAAGGTCTTCACGGCGCTCCGTGACTCCGTGGTGAGATGGTTTGTGTCGTACAATGCTTGCGTCATGATTGCCAAAGACTTGCTGGAAATCCTGGTTTGCCCGGCGTGCAAGCAGCCGCTCGAGTATCGCCAGACGCCGGAGAGTCTGAAGTGCACCCAGTGCCATCGCGTGTATCTGGTGAAGGACGACATCCCCATCATGTTGGTGGACGAAGCGACGATCGAGGAGCCGTAACTCCGCTTCCCGCCTGCGGCCCGGCTTGCGCTGTCTCTCCAAAGCTGGCTGTCCTGCGCCGGTCTTCCGTAGCTAGTCTGCCGTAAAGCTGGTCTGCCCTAAGTTGGTCTTGGGCCGCCCAGCTTGATTTTCACAGCCTGAACTTTCACACCGTTTTCACAATCCCGCCACTTCGCTGGTGTAGCTTTGCTCCCGATGCTCCGCTTAGGCCGTGGCCGGTTTGCGTCCCGAAACGACACTTCGTGTCAGTTTTGAGACCGTTTTGGGTACCAAAGAGATTCTCCGTCAGGGTTTCCACAACCGGCCGCCTGCCCGCAACTTCCGATATCCACAGGGGTTTAATGAATCCAAAGCGATCTGCCTTGCGTATATCGAAGGTAATGGCAGATGCGGCAGTTAAATTGCATGCAACTTGCATGGCTGCCGATGAGTCTAATAGCCAACAGTAAGGGTCGGAGTCGGAGGTGATGACGGCCATGGATGACAAAGAAAGATTCACGGTGACGGAATTAACGGCGTTGCGAAGCGATCTGATGCAGGGTGGCATGATCGATTCCTTCGAGGCCGCCGAATTGCTCCAGGTGTTTCTGATGGGACGCGGGTACGGGGTCTCGCCCAAGGCGGCTCTCGACGCGGCTGGCCGGGTAGAGATGGCCGGTTGCGCAATGCCTGTCC